>LELG01000169.1 GCA_001045575.1 Candidatus Burkholderia pumila | reverse complement strand
ACGGTTTGCCCGTGCTGCACGTGATCGTCACGCACAACCATCCGGATCATCTCGGACTCGCGGACTGGATCTGCAATGGCGACGACAGGAAGCGCTGGAACGCGCGCCTGTGGATCTCACTGGGCGATACGTATTCTCCCGTACGCGCCGTTTCATCAGAACCTCGTGAACGGAACGTGTCGGCGTGCGCAATTCAATCTATTATACTATGTACTCGCCAAATTACTGTATCTCTACGTGCCCGGCAGCGCGAAGGACTATCCGGCGCTGGTGGCAATGATCGGCGACACCTACAAATGAGAAGCCTATCCGGCAACACTGGGACGAGGGTGTTGCGTCTGGCGACGTCGATCCGACAGGGCACCGTCACGGCCTCGCTGATGCTGCGCAAGCTCGGCAGTTATCCGCGGCAGAACGGACTGGCCGTGGCGTTGCGCGAAATCGGCCGCATCGAGCGCACATTGTTCGTTCTCGACTGGCTGCAGGACGTCGATCTGCGCCGTTGTGTGCACGCCGGTCTGAACAAGGGCGAGGCTCGCAACGCGCTCGCGCGTGCCGTGTTTTTCCACCGCTTAGGTGAAGTCCGCGATCGTAGCTTCGAGGCGCAGCGCTACCGGGCGAGCAGACTGAATTTGGTGACCGTCGCGATCGGGCTATGGAACACCGTCTATCTCGAGCGGGCGATCGAGGCCATGCACGTGCGGGGCGTTTCGGCTGATTCCACGTTGCTGCCCTATCTGTGTCAACGCTGGGCTGGGAGCACATCAATCTGACGGGCGACTACGTGTGGCAGCGCGACCGGAAATTCGGGGCCGGCGAATTCTGGCCGCTGCGGCCGGTGCCCGGCATATAAAACCCAAGTTCGGCGCCCTTCGCGACTTGCCGCAGGACCGATCGATTCTGGCGCCATATCCGGCGAGCTCGACACCGTATAATCGCCAGCTATAGTCACTTCGACCTCGCGAAGAGAAAATCCGCCGTGAATAGCCTGACGTTCAACCAGCCGCTTGCCGATGACGAATTCGCCCGTCTTGCCGCGTTTCTCGACTCCATCGGTGATGCTACGATGAAAATCGAAACGCTCGACGGCTATTTCGCCGCGTTGATTTGCGGACCAGACATCGTGCTGCCCAGCGAATATCTGCTGCAGATATGGCGGATGATTTCTCGTTTGAAAGTGACGGACACAGGCCACTGAAATTATCGGGTTGCTCATGCGTCACTGGAACACGATCAGCACGGAACTGCAGAAGATACTGCATGAGCCGAATGTGTACTTGCCCATGTTGCTCGAACGTGAGAAGACGGTGTTGCTCCAGCCAACGACTGGGCGCACGGCTTCATACGCGGCGTGCAGATGCGGTCCGCGAGTTGGGATGAACATCCACAGCTAGGACCACGGTGGACCGATTATCGTGCTCATGATGCAGCATCATGAGCACGATTCCGATCCACAGATGAGGCCTCCGCCGATACCTGCGGAAAAGCGTGAAGAACTTCTGCAGACGATGATTGCCGGGTTGACCCACATCTACCGTTTACTTCGAGCCCCACCGGCGTGCGTTGGCAAGCATTTCAGGACGCGCTCCCATGTGTCGTGAAGAATCGAAGATCGTTCGCAATAAGCCATGCCGGTGTGATAGTGGCCGCAAATACAAGCATTGCTGCCTAATCAGCACACCGACGTTTCACTGATCAGATAGCGCAACAATGGAGACGCGTAATGCCCCAGATACGGGATCATGCAGGGCTGCCCTTGAACGCCAACGGCCCCCGCCTACACGTCGAAACAGGATCGTGACGGCGTTACGCTTTCATATGTGGGCGAGAAACTTGGGCTTGCCATTGCAGATCTGCATCTCCATGCCCGTCGCTGTCAGGGCGAGCGTGATGATTTGCGCTGCACCATGTATCACCTTCTCGTGGCCTACCTGGGACTGCATAACATGCTGGGCAAGGCGAATGACCGGACCCTGGTTGACCGGCTGCTCGACGGCAGCAGCGAGAAGCTGGACAAGTGGTTGCGCCTGATCAAGAGGGAGGGCGATGTTCAAGGGCTCGCCGAACTGGGCAGTTGACTCATACGAATCGTGTGAATCCCATGCAGCCACTCTTTCACGGCGAGCGCGTGCCGGTTGCCATGCAAAACCGGTATCGCTAAATCACGGCGCTGACTGATGCTTTTTGCACAAAGTATCTGACCGATGAATACCGCGACCTCTGCCGACGTCTCTTTGCCACCTATGCCGCAAGCGGCTATCGCCATTGGCGACACGTCCTGCACGCTCCTAGGCCTGCGCGATCGGGTGAGTCAACTGCCTTTTCGACAAATCCCAGAAGCCACACATGCGCGCGGATGCGCTGTGCGAGCACTTCGGATTGAGCGTTCAGACCGGTTCAGCCGGCTCAGGAGCAATCCTCAACCTTTTGAAGATCGGCCAGTTTGATCCTCGCTGGTCGCCTCCCAGTCAGCTCGCCAAAATCCGCTCGCGTAGCTCATCGAAATCGGCACCTTATTGTTGACGCGCGCCGCATCCCCCGAAATTTGCAAGAAGAAGCCTTCCGCCAGGGCGTCATCCCATTCGTCCGCCCAGTAGCTCAGGCTAAACGTGCTTTATTTTCCGTTTTCTGAAGCGTCCCCTACTAAGACGCTTTCCGGAGGGGTAAGAATTGTGGCTGCGCGTATGTATTGGGACCGTTTGAACACCTTTGAGGCCTTCGGTTTGCACATGCTAAAGCTTTAGTATTCCGCAGTTAAAGGCCTTCGCTACGGCCTGGGATCGGGTGTTGCAGTTCAGCTTCGTCATTACGTTTCCAAGATGGAACTTAACCGTTCGCTCGCTTATCCTCAATATGCAGGCAATCTCCCAGTTTGTTTTTCCAGCTGCGACCCAGTGCAAAACGTCCCTCTCCCGATCTGATAGATTAATAAGATCGCAGTCAATTGGATCGAGGCTTTCGCTCGCAAATTGAAGATAAGGCGATACTAGCTCTATGACGGCCGCGTGCCTAGGATGCGTGGAGATTGCCTTACCTGCAAATGACGTTACTCTTAATTCCTCACTGTCGTGATGGCGTACGCTGAAGCCCTCCATAAGTCCGTACTCCGCCGCTTTCTTGATCAAATAATTTTGATCCGGCGTAACAGATTTGAAAATTTGATCCCAGCGAACCAACCCTTCAGTCGAAGTGGTCACGACTGGGTCAATTCTATGATAACCCAACTTATTATAGCTTGCAAGCCATTCCTTCGGGTACCCTAGATTGAAAACATGCTTCAATCCATGCGATGGGGCAGATCGCCTAACCCGGCACGCAATAAAATTTTGGAATGGCAAAATGTTTCCCAGTGCCGCATAAATTGCATCGTTTGTCTCGCAACGAGTTGCAAGTCTAGCGGCTAGTTCAATTATCCGAATCAAGTCATCTTTAGATACAAATCGACAAAGTGAGTGCATTTTCACTCCAGGATCTGCATGATTTATGCTGCCGTCAGCGGTTTGACGTGGCTGTGCATGACTGAGTATTCCAGTTGCCATATCATGCAACGGCGTCATCGAAGTCACTGCATCGGTTCGGTAGATGCTGCAAACGCTCGGGTAACAGGCCTGAAAGAAAAAGTATGGCTGCCCGAGTGTTGACGGATCCACCAGTTCAAACAATCGGTTTAGATACTTGCCCATCAGTGGCTGTCTCCCCCTATGACACTGGCAATTCGAGCATGTCGCGTGGATCAAACAGCGACTTCCCACTCACACGAGGCCAGAAAAAGGCGTAGATCATCTGCATTATTTCGTGTCAATGGGATCTGCGGCCTACCACCAAGTTTTGTAGGCAAGAAATGAGCGAGAATCTCACCGACTTGACAAAAGGTGACAATGTAGGCACACACATGCGTGGTGCCCAGTCCCTACATCCCGACTTTGCTGGCATAGCGGAACTCTCTGTGACTTGCAGATGTCTCGCCTTTAGTTCGGCCATGTCGATCGTCACTGGTTTATAAAGTCGACTGGCTCTCGATACCGACAAATCTCTCCCGATTATCGGCAGCGATCCTGCGAGTATTAAACCTTCGGTGCCGATTGCTAATGCACCGAGCGCCAAACAATGCAGAGATGCTTTCTGCTTGACTTTAGGGGCTGACGTCATGAAATTGTCTCCAGGAGCACTAATCTGGATGTCCGGCACGTTTGCGCGTTGTCTAGTTACTTAGGGCGGTTGGCTCGACGAGCCAACCGCCCTAAGTCAGTTCGGCATGGATACGTCAACCGCAAGATCGCACCCGTCTCTCTCTCTCTCTCTCTCTCTCTCTCTCTCTCTCTCTCGAGACAGAGCGCCCCCGGCGGCCCCACCGCGCGTTGCGTTGCACGGGTGGGCTCGGCGCGGTACATCAATGAGTGTTTGACGAAGTGAAAACGTCCTGGCCGGTGTGTACGTGGCGCCACGTGAATTGCGTGTTCGATTGCGCGTAATGCCAGAGCGCTTCGATTGTTGGCACTTGGTTCTCGGTCCGACACCAGGTACGACCACGCCGTGATCGTGCCGTAACTGCCCCAGTTCACGGTGAACGTCACCAGCGTGACGTTCCCTGGCCCGATTGCGCGGGCGCCGTGTTGGTCCAGCCGACCAGCGGGAACTGCGGCCCACTAGTGCCCGACGGCGACCGGTAGATGCCCGTGATCGCTCTCGTCGTCGGATCGACGGACTGAATCGTCATGGTCGCGAGCCGAGCCGGTTGCCCTACGTTCCGACGAAGCTTGCGCACGACTGCGTGCCGGCAACGTCGCGGCAGGCGTCATGCCCAGCGTGCAGGCGGCCGAGGACAACACATCGATGGTCGCGAGTGACTTGGTCATTTTTTTCATTCTGCATCTCCGTTTTTAGTGAAAGTGCGATTAGTTATTCCGGCTACCGCCCGCATGCACGGCAGCGTTCAATTGCAAACTGCACCGCCGCCCTATTTCCCCGATAGGAAACGTTAGGCCGGCTGCGAAAACGAGAGGCGTGCCAGTATGATTTCGACCATTTCGTGCGGAAGGTCCTTCATGAAATAATTGCCCGCCGTCGACTTCGTATACGTCGACCGGCCCCATAAAGTGTTGTCGCCACGCGTCGATTTCCGCTGCACTGACAGCGTGGTCGCGTATGCCACCGAGAATTGTTGCGGACATCGTAAGTGGCGCGCGTGGGCGGTGAACTACGAATTCAGTAAATCGATCTCGGCCCGCAGGCTGGGCAGAAACACCTTCAACAGTCCCGGTTCGTGAGCACCTGCTCGGGGGAATACCACGCAGGCCCTTCAGTCCATCGATGAACGCCGCTTCCGGTAGGCCGGCGATGTCGTCGACCGGATTGTGTAGATGCGGTGCCCAGATATGCGGCGAGAAACAAATGGGTCGGCGCCGGTGTCGTGCAGTGCGTGTGCGAGCCCAAAGCCGAGTAGCGCGCCGAGGCTGTGGCCGTAGATCGTGTAGGGTGCATCGAGACGCGGCGTCAAAGCGTTGCGCAATGGCTCTACCAGCGCGCGATAGTGTGAATAAGGCGGCTTCGACGTGACGTGGCGGCCGGCCAAGTCGCCAGATATCTCGCGGAGCACGTGGGCAAAGCCGACGCAGCGGTGTTGCCAACCGCGCACCTTGACGCGGCAGGCCGAATTCCATCGCGTCTTGGAACCAGCCGACGATCTGCTCGCGAGCGAGTAAGCCAGCGGTTGCTTCCGCGAGCTCTGCGGCATGGTCGATGCGACGCACTTCGAGCCAGGGCTTGTCGAGCGCCGCGCGGATGCCCAGAACAGCATGCTCATCCGCTGCATGACTGCCTCCGGACCATCTGAGCCAAAGATTCCAATTAGCGTGGCACGAATATCGTACTGGTCCTGCTCGAATCCAGAATTGACCTGCGGCACCCAATGCAACTCTTCAGCAAGTACTTGATGTCGCAGCCTAAAAAATCTGCTGCAAATCAGCTTTTGACGAGGCGAGACGCATTCGATAAGCCCGCAATGGTTTCCGCCGATCCCCTCAATATTCATACTCTCGCACGAGCGCCATTCGCTCTTTCGCTGGCTCTGGTGAAAATCTAATAGAAGTGCTCGACCGCACACACCTGTCCAAATGGACAGGTGATCAACATCCAGGATGTCCGTAGGATGGGTGTTGACGAGTAGTTTCATTGCTAGTCCATTGAATCAGAA
This sequence comes from Candidatus Burkholderia pumila, assembly GCA_001045575.1. Lineage (GTDB taxonomy): Bacteria > Pseudomonadota > Gammaproteobacteria > Burkholderiales > Burkholderiaceae > Caballeronia > Caballeronia pumila. The sequence goes on along the minus strand of LELG01000169.1, from coordinate 1,353 downwards.
TAATTGGCGGTGATACGCCGTGTCGATCGGCGTAGTTCCACTTCAATGGTTTGGGATCCTTGTTGTACTGACGGATATAGCGCATGAGTTTTTGTCGAGATCTTTGACGAATGTCGGGGTGTAATAGATCTGAACGAATAGATCTGAACGCGACGATGCTTGCACCAAGTCGGTATTGTGACTACCTGCTGACGTTATCGCAAATGACATGGATCTTCCGGCGGCTGGGCTGGCTGGCGACCACTTCCTGGAGGAAACCGACAAACTGTTAGCTGGTATGGCGCGCCGCGGGTTTGACCAGGGTTTCGCCGGTGGCAGTATAAGACAAAATTCTTGGAATTTGAATATGCATAGAATCTTGATGGTGCTGGCGGTAACCACATTTATTCCAACATCCGTAAATGCAAGTTGGTTTTGTCCTAGCAATTCGGGCAATTCCATTGTCGATGGAGTAGGGTATGATAATGCTTATTTATCAGCCTAGAATTCATTTTTCAGGCCAGCGTCCGGATGATTGATCTTATTTATTTTATTACAAGGTGTAAACACCCACTATGGGAAAGCAATTCTTTCTATTGCTCTGACGGCTTATTCAACGGGAGCAAAAGTTCGGATACGCTGCGTAACTAGTGTCCGCGGACTTTGGATATCTGATCAAGGAGGGAAATCCCCAAATTAGAACGCGTCTTGCCGAAATGAATGTTGGTTCGGCAAAGTGGGCCACTTCCCGGATCGATATTGCACCATCACCCGTTATTTTCTGAGGATGTTCCAGCGAATTTGAGTGAGTGTCTTAAGCAACAGTTCGGGCGTCGCGAAGCTGATTAACTCGCCCTGCTGTTCGCCGCGCATTGCCGCCGCGAAATTTTGCGTAATGGCTTCGCGCAAGGCGACGCCGAGCGTTACCGTACTCATTGTTCTGCCCTTCATCAGTTTACATCTGACCAGAAATCTGCCACAAGCTGTTCCGATGTCGTGAACGCATAGGCTGCCTCAACGTCGCCAATGTGCTTGTGGTCGCCCTTTCCGCGCTCATTGTCGTACTAAGAACGCATATTCCTGACGCCGCGCTGTACTTGTAGAAGTGCGTGCTGCCTTCGACCCGCTTGACCTGCTCCCGGTTTTAGTCCGGACTATAGCTAGAGTCCGAAGTTAAATAAAGACTGTGAGGTTGCTTCATGCGCCCGGGCGAACTGCTCGGGTGCGAGATAGCCAAGCGAGCTGTGAGGCCGCTCGGTGTTGTACTCGATACGCCAGTCCTCAATGAGCCGCCCGGCGTGGCGCATCGAGACGAGCCAGTGCTCGTTCAGGCATTCCTCGCAAAACCGCCCGTTGAAGCTCTCGATATAAGCA
>LELG01000168.1 GCA_001045575.1 Candidatus Burkholderia pumila | reverse complement strand
CGGCGACGTCGACGCGTCCGGAGCGCCTCTTCTTCGGTAGTGTTCACGTGTCCGCTTGTTCGTTTTAGTGGACACGATACTCCCAAGTGCTTCAGCGAGATTCAAGGTGAATTGGCGAGCCGCTTACCACGAGAGCACGCCGATTCGCGTCGAACGAGCGACAGCCGCTTCGTCGACGGATCAGGGACGTTGGGATGGGAATGAGGTCATCGGCTTGTCTCCTTATTTTTTGGGCGGCTTCGCGGGCCGTGGCTTCTGTGTTGCAAGGGTGGTGCCAATTTTGAAATGTGGTTAAGTGTTTGATTTTTAAGCTTATTACAATGATAGGAAGAGTAGGATAAATCTGGGATTCTGGAAAACTGGAAATTGGGTGTCTGGGGTTTTGGACGGTTTTTGACAAGCCGTTCGACTTTAGAAAGGCGTCTGGCAAAGGACGCCTTTCCGGCTAATCAAAGTCAGAATTTCCCGAACAGGTCGTTCAATGGTTCAGCGCATTCAGGAGCGGCGGCAGACAGCTCATCATTGAAGTCACCACAATACATGCCATGAATGCCCCGACCAATATCCAACGGCTAAGCTCTCTTCTCGCCTTTTTCGTCATCCATTGCTTACCCCCATTGAACATGCATGTAGCAGGATATTGTTAATGTTGCCACACTGAGGTAGACCGACATTCGAAATAGCGAGTAGTGTCGCCATTTCGAGATTCCTTCAGGTTGCGCCTTTGGAGGGGGAAGCGCCCAGTGCAGCGAGCATTCTTCTAAATCCGGCTAATACAAACAATCTGACGATACCCAAGGTCCAAGGTCCGAACACTTTGCTGCAAGGTGCTTGCCTTCGCCAACTCAATCACCGTTCCCCCATAGCCCATCCAAGAACCATGTAACCAAGTTACGCGTCGCGGTAAGGGACGAAGTAATTCACGAAAGCAAACGGCATCTACAGATTGGCAATCATCCCGTTGAATTCCCTCATGACCTTCATTCCGATGGCGGGTGCGAACATTCCAATCACAACGTTCGTTCCCATCCACCCAAGCAGATCAAGCCAGTTCGCCATAAACTACATTGAAAACAAAGCAATCAAGTTCAGCCCTCCTTCATTGGTTCGAAATCCTAAGACTTGACCGCCTCATTCTAAAACCATGCCGAATTTCTTGCCAAGTTGGCCAAATGGCTATTTTTGTCGCATAAAAAAACGGCCTGACCGCTTTGGCGGTCAGGCCGTTGCCAATTACTCTGCTGACTCTTACGTGACTACGAAGCCGTGAACCTCAAACCACCCCCGCTCCATGCGCCTGCTGATCCGCGTGATAGCTCGACCGCACCATCGCGCCAACAGCCGCATGCGTGAAGCCCATCTTGTACGCTTCTTCCTCGTACATCTTGAACGTACCCGGATGCACATAAGTCCGCACCGGCAGATGATGCTCCGACGGCTGCAAATACTGGCCGATTGTCAGTATGTCCACGTCGTGCTCGTGCAGATCGCGCATCACTTGCAAGATTTCCTCTTCCGTCTCACCCAAGCCGACCATCAACCCGGACTTGGTCGCCACTTCCGGATGCAGCGCCTTGAAGTCCTTCAATAGCTTCAGCGAATGGTGATAATCCGACCCCGGGCGCGCTTCCTTATACAAACGCGGCACCGTTTCCAGATTATGGTTCATCACATCGGGCGGCGCGGCCGTCAGGATTTTGATCGCGCGATCCAGACGGCCACGGAAGTCAGGCGTCAGTATCTCGATACGCGTTTCCGGCGAATGCTCGCGCACATGCTTGATGCACTCGACGAAGTGCGCCGCGCCGCCATCACGCAGATCGTCGCGATCAACCGATGTGATAACGACATACTTGAGTTTCAGCGCGCCAATTGCGCCAGCAAGGTTCAACGGCTCAACCGGATCCAGCGGATCAGGACGCCCGTGGCCCACGTCACAAAATGGGCAACGGCGCGTGCACTTGTCGCCCATGATCATGAACGTCGCCGTGCCCTTGCCAAAGCATTCGCCGATATTCGGGCAGCTCGCCTCTTCGCACACAGTATGCAGACTGTGTTCGCGCAGAATCTTCTTGATCTCGTTGAAACGCGAGTTGCCCGTGGCCGTGCGCACGCGGATCCATTCGGGTTTCTTGAGCTTCTCGATCGAGATGACCTTGATCGGAATGCGCGATGTCTTCGCCTGCGCCTTCTGCTTCGCGGTGGCGTCGTAGGCGGGAGCGCCGGTGTCGCCGGCCAGGTTTGCGGTTGCGTCAGTCATTCGGTCGATCCGGTTGTTGTAGCGGACGGGCTCGATAGCGCCGCGTCGTGCGTGTGAGCGGCGCTTGCAGGCAGGCCGCCGATTTGATGCGCCAGCCGTTCAGCCAACATGAAGGCTACGTCGCGCCAGTCGGCATGGACGCCGAGCGTCGCCATATCAACTGTTTCGAGTCCCGCGTAACCGCACGGGTTGATGGCGAGGAACGGCTGCAAGTCCATCTTCACATTGAGACTTACACCGTGGTAACTACAGCCATTGCTAATCTTGAGCCCGAGCGCGGCGATCTTCGCGCCTTCGTGCATACGATGAATACGATCGTTCGCGCCCGCCGGATGCGCCGCCACGTAAATTCCCGGCGCGCCGTCCTTGCGATCGGTCGCCAGATTATACGCGGCAAGGGTTTCGATCACGGCCTCTTCGATGCGCCGCACCAGCTCGCGCACCATCAGCTTGCGGTGCCGCAGATCGATCAGCAGATACGCGACGACCTGCCCTGGCCCATGATACGTGATTTGCCCGCCGCGATTCACCTTGACGAGCGGAATGCCGCTATCGGCCAGAAGCAGATGTGAGGGATTGCCCGCGAGTCCGAGCGTGAACACCGGTGGATGCTCGACAAGCCAGATTTCGTCCTGTGTCTCGGGCGTGCGGGCGTCGGTGAAGGCGCGCATGGCGTCGAAGCTTTGTTCGTACGCCTCGCGGCCACGCCAGCGCAATGCGATGGCGTGGCCGCTGGATGAGAGCATGCCATCGGTAAAAGCGGGGATTTCCAGTAATGGTTCGGCGGGCATGGTGACGATAGTTTACCGAAATCGTCCCTCTTACGCCGATGGTGATTTCGCATGTCATCGATGGCCATTGCGAATGGATGCGTCAGACGGTACGCCAGCCCTGGTGGAACCGCCGCGCGAGACGTTCGAGGTTGGCAAACGCCCAGTGCATCGCGCGCTGATCGCAACGCAGGACGATCGTGAAGACGATTTGCGCGGGCTTGTCGCCTTCGACCGACAGCTAAAGGCGTTCGCGGTCGCGTAACTTGAGCTGTGGTCGCCGGGCGTAAGCCAGTAGTCTTCGACGTCGTTGCTGCGCGTCGCCCACACGGCCACGCCGTGCACCGTCTCAGCCGCGTGCTGCGCGCGATGCGCATCGGCACGATTTCGCCGGGCTTGATTTCGAAGGTAACGCTTGTTGAAATTTCTCACATGATCCACTCCGTCCACGGTGTGTTTCGATAGCTACAATCATAGACGTGGCAAGATATCTCAAAAACGATCAATTTTCACCGCTATGTGAGCCAGATTGGCAACGACGCATTCTGCGAGCATCCACATGGACCTACGCCAGCTTCCCGCTCGGAATGCGTTGCGCGCCTTCGAAGTCGCCGCGCGCCACGAAAGTTTCTCCCGCGCCGCCGATGAACTTTTCATCACACACGGCGCGGTGAGCCATCAGATACGCGGGCTGGGCATCACGCTCTTCGCCCGCGACGGCAAACGCGTGCGTCTTACCGACCGGAGCCGGCAATACGCGGCCGAAGTGCACGCGGCGCTGGCGGAGTCGACGCGCCGCATCCGCGCGGGCGACCGCGACCGGCGGCTGATCGTCTCGACCATTCCTTCTTTCTCCGCGCGATGGCTGACACCGCGCGTGGGCAGGTTCATCGAGAAGCATGCGGAGATCGATCTGGAATTGCTGTCGACAGGGACGCTCATCGACTTTAATCAGAAGATGTGGATGTGGCGCTGCGCTTCGGCTACGGCTACGGCAAGTACGCGGGCCTGCAGAGCGAGGAATTACTAGACGAAGTGTTTTTCCCCGCGTGCCCGCCGATCTGGCGAACGTGCCCTTGCTCCGCTCGAACGACGAACTCTGGCGTCCCTGGTTCGATGCCGCCGGTCTCACCGATTGGCAGGAACCGAAGCGCGGCGTGTTGTATGAGGATTCGTCGAATCTATTGCAGGCGGCGATCGACCGTCAGGGGATCGCGCTGGTGCGGCGCGGCGGTCGTCGCTGGCGATGGAGGAGATCGTGAAAGGTCGGCTCGTACAGCTTTCAACGTGGATGGACCTAGTCCGTGGACGTACTACTTCATGTGCCCGCCCGCGATTCTCGACATGCCGCGCGTGCGGGCTTTTCGGGAGTGGATTTTCGCGGAAGCGCAGCAGTGCAGGCTGCTCTACGAGCAAACGCCCGCCGCCCGCTCCCGCCGCAGCGCTCAAAGCACTACCTTGACCATCGGATGGCCGGTGAGCACGCGATAAATATCGTCCAGATGCGCGCGGTTCTGCACACACACGGTGCATGTCAGCCCCGTGTAGTTGCCGCCTGACGACGGACGCGTTTCGACGCGCGATGCATCGAAGTTGCTGTCGAAGTTGCGCAGCACGTCTATGATCGTGTCGTGAAACTCGGGATGCGATTTGCCCATCACCTTGATCGGAAAATCGCAGGGAAAGTAGAACAATTCGTCGGCGTTGTGAGCGGCCGAATCCGTCGGATCGGTGGGTTTGGTCTTTGAATCGGCCATTTCTTGCTCTTCACTTCGCGCGCTTCTCAAGCTACCGAGAACTCGCGCTGTTTAGTCCGCTAGCAGGTATCATACAAGTAAGTGAAGCATAGACCGTGCCGGGTTCGCCATCGCCGACGCTCTTGCCGTCAAGCGTGGTGATCGGGCATGACTTCCTTCATCGGCTGATGAATCATGATCTCATCTCGTTGGCCTCGCGCAATTCGGTTTCGGTGATCTCGCGCTCTTCGAACGCGAAGTCCGCCTCGTGCGCCAGTTCCTCGATTAGCGAATAGCGGATGCCTTCGGGAATACACGGTCCGCGCGGCGCGCCCAGCAGCGTGCCGCCCTTCACGTCCATACATTTGAGGACGATCCTTCGGTTAGCAAGCCGTCGCGCAACTGAATGGTTTCGAGCGCGTCGTTTTCGGCGGCGTGATGCGCCATCAGCACATTGCCGAGCAGCGAGATGGATTTAATGTCGCAATGCAGCCAGCGCTTGTCTTCCGCCGTCACGGCGATCTCGCCACGCGCGCGTTCCACCGTGCTCGGCAGCGCGAGCGGACTGACCATCACGAACACGGTCGGCACAATGTCAGCTGGAAACGCATGCCCGCGCTTCTTTGTGACGCCGCGCGTCACTTGAATGTAGACGAGCGCATCGCCAGAACCTGCTGAATTCTCGTGGATCGCCTGATCAAGGCATGCCAGCCGGCGTCATCGAACGAATTGGAGATGCTGATCTTGCCGAGGCTGCGTTCCAGCCGCTTCAGATGTTGCGCGAGTCGGAACGGCAAACGCGCGCCATTGTCCTGCGCATACAGCGGGACGCCTTCGTAGACACCATAGCCGAAGATGAAACCGCGATCCAGAACGGGAATGCGTGCTTCGGAAAGCGGGCCCCATTTGCCATTGAGATAAACCGTCGGGTTCCAGTCTTCAGCGTGGGTCATCGACCAAGTCTCCTTATTTCTTCTTTTGCCACATGAGCAGCGCCGAATCCCACAGACGGCCGAACAGGCCGGCTTGCGGCACGCCCTGCAGCGCGACAAGCGGGAACGTGGCGATTGCCTTGCCATCGGCCATCATCTTGACGGTGCCGATCTGCTGGCCCTTCTTGATCGGCGCGATGAGCGTGCCCGTATCCGTGATGGTCGGCTTGATCTTGTCGTCCAGACCCTTCGGCACGGTGATGTACTGATCAGTCAGCACGCCCGCCTGCACGTTGTCGGTCGCGCCCTTGTACATGCGCGGCGATTCGATCACCTGATTGGTCTTGTATAGCCGCAGGGCGTCATACGCTGTGTAGCCGTAATTGAGCATCTTCAGGCTGTCCTGCACGCGGTTGTGCTCTTTCTGCTCCCCCATCATCACAGCGACGAGGCGGCGGCTCGCGTCCGGCGTGCTGACGAGCAGACGCTTCGCGGTGGCGATCAGGCAGTAGCCCGCCGCTTTCGTGTGGCCGGTCTTCAGGCCATCGACGGTCGGATCGAGCCACAACAGGCGGTTGCGGTTCGGCTGCTTGATCTTGTTGTACGTGAAATCCTTCTCCGAGAAGATGCTATAGTATTCCGGAAAATCGCGGATCAGGCGCGTGGACAGCATGGCTAGATCGCCTGCGGTCGTGTAGTGGTTCGGATCGGGCATGCCGTCCACATCGGCATAGTTCGTGTTCTTCATGCCGATGCGCTTGGCCGTCGTGTTCATCACCATCACAAACTGGCTTTCGCTGCCGCCGACGAGTTCCGCCAGCGCGATAGCTGCGTCGTTACCCGACTGGATGATCATACCGTACACGAGGTCATGCACCGTCACCGGCTTGTTTGCTTCGATAAACATGCGCGACTCGTCCGTCTTCACGCGACGCACGTTCTCGCTGGGCATGACCGTCTGATCCATGTTGATCTTCTTCGACTTGAGCGCGTCGAAGACGAGATACGCGGTCATCAGCTTGGTGAGCGATGCGGATTCGACACGCGCATCCGGATTGCCGGACGCGAGCACCTGATTGCTGGTGGCATCGACGAGCACCCAGGAATTTGCGGTAACTTCGGGCGGCGCGACCTGTGCGAACGCGCTTGCGACGACGAGCACGGCCGGCAGCACGAGCGCGGCTTTGAAAGACTTGGAAACGGGAGCAACGGAAAGGCCGGAAGGGACAAAGCGCATAGGATCGATCGGCAGAAGAAAGCAGGCCTTCGTCGATGGCGATCTCGGATCGGCGAACGGCGAAGCACGGGTTGAACAGGCGGACCGTCGATGCCGGTCGGGCTTCATGCCAGGACGGCGGCACGTGTGGTGCCACGGCGAAAAGCGCACGCTCGACAGACACGCCCGCGATCGGTTCTCGACGAGGTGCGTCGAGAGCCTTGAATCATGTCGGTGCGTATCGTTGCGGAGGGACGCAGCGAAAAAATTGCTGCGCCATTATACGCGTGGAGAGCTTGCCTTTTGGGGCGGATTTAGACTCGTGATCGTTAGTTTTGCTGGTTTCCGCGGGCTTGGATTGGGCTGGTGTTCGCTCTGTGGCTCGGTTCGCGTAACGCTGGTTGCCTTCGGATGGCTTTCGGTCTCCTGTCGTGCAGGGCGCTGCTGTTTTTGATTCGTTAATAGCAGTAGCCGCTTCCCCGGCGATCCCCGGCGGGGATAATTTTTTTGCGGCTGTGTATAAGATAAGACAGACCGGGGATATCGCTGACAGTCTGTCGGGAATATGGTTGACACTTTGAGGCACTTTGATACCTCGGACACAACCATGCCGTGCACCCCCAAGACACCATGCAACTTCGCCTCGATTTCGTAGAAC
>LELG01000167.1 GCA_001045575.1 Candidatus Burkholderia pumila | reverse complement strand
CGAACATCATCCGGCAGCGGCACTGCCGCAGATTGAGCGCGATGGCGTGACGCTGCGCGTGATCGCGGACACCGCGCTGCGCGTGACGGACATCGAGCCAGGCCTGTGCGGCGGCACGGAGTTTTCGAACGTGCGCTTCCGTAGCGACGACGAGAAAGCCGCCAACGTCTCTATAAGGACGTGCGCCGCTCACGGCCGAAGATATTGCCGACGCGATTTACTGGATCGCCACGCGTTCGGCGCACGTCAATATCAACACGACCGAGCTGATGCCCGTCGTGCAGACGTTCGGAGCGTTGCAAATTCACCGCAGCTGATTCCGGATCGACTGAGGATTTGGTGATGCCGCTTCGGCTTCCGGTAAAATGCCGCCGATAAATTCGGTCAAAAAGCGCCTCAGAGACCCGCTCTGAACGCATGATGGGCAAACGAGAGCGCTTTGGCGCGTGCAGGACGAAGCAAAAGTGAGCGATCCGTTGATTTTCGAGTGGCCGATTCGTGTCTATTACGAAGACACCGACGCCGGCGGCATTGTTTTCTACGCCAATTACCTAAAGTTCTTCGAACGCGTGCGAACCGAATGGCTGCGCGCGTGCGGCATCGACCAGCAAAAGGTGGCGGAATCGGACGGCATCGTGTTCGTCGTGAAGCGGACGTCGATGAACTACGCGTCGCCGGCGCGGCTGGACGATGTGATCCGCGTCGTGAGCCGCATCGAACGGCTGGGGCGCGCTTCGGTGGATTTTCATCAGGAAGCGTGGCGCGACGGCGTCCTGCTCGCTAGCGGCGACGTGCGTGTGGCGTCGGTGGATCGCACATCCATCCGGCCTGCGGGAATTCCGGAGGCGGTGCTCGAAGGTTTGCGGCGCGGCCCGCACGTGGGGCGTCGAAGTGAACGAGCCTTTGCGCACCAATCATCGAAGAAGCCGTGCGGTTATGCGGTTTTCGTTTCATTCACATTCAATTCACGAAAGTCTGACAAATCTGACGCGCTTTTGATCGGGACGTTAGCGGACATTTATGGAAAATACACAAGACCTGTCGATCGTTTCCCTCGTCATTCAGGCGAGCGTACTCGCGCAGGCCGCCATGGCGCTGCTGCTGCTGCTCTCGCTGATGTCGTGGACGTTCATCTTTCGCAAGTGGTTCGCCATTCGCCGCGCGCGCGCGCAGACCGAGCGCTTCGAGCGCGATTTCTGGTCGGGCGGCGACCTGCAGGCACTGTATCAGAGCGCGGCGAACAATCGCCACACCATCGGTGCGCTGGAGCGCATTTTTGAATCCGGCATGCGCGAATTTCTGAAGGGCAAGGAGCGCCGCATCACGGATTCGGGCGCGATTCTCGACGGTTCCCGCCGTGCCATGCGCGCCGCGTTTCAGCGCGAAATGGACGTGCTCGAAGCGAATCTCGCGTTTCTCGCGTCGGTCGGCTCGGTCAGCCCGTATATCGGTCTGTTCGGCACGGTCTGGGGGATCATGAATTCGTTCCGCGGCCTCGCCAACGTGCAGCAGGCGACGCTTGCAAACGTCGCGCCGGGCATTGCGGAGGCGCTCGTCGCAACCGCGATCGGCCTGTTCGCCGCGATTCCGGCAGTGGTGGCTTACAATCGCTACGCACACGATATCGACCGCCTGGCAATACGCTTCGAGACTTTCATCGAAGAGTTCTCGAACATTTTGCAGCGCCAGGCGCACTAACCGAAAAGGAATCCGCGATGGCAGGCCCGATTCGATCCAGCATGCGCGGCGGTTCGCGCCGCGCGATGGCCGACATCAACGTCGTGCCGTATATCGACGTGATGCTCGTGCTGCTCGTCATCTTCATGGTGACCGCGCCGCTGATGTCGCCTTCGATCATCAATTTGCCGACGGTCGGTAATGCGCAGCCGCAGGAGCAGCCGTCGCCGGTCGTCATTAACATTAAGGCCGACGGCAGCATGACGATCCGTTACAAAGATGATAGCGGCGCGTCGCAAGAGCAGAAAATGATGAAGGCGGATCTCAATACTTTCGTGCTGAACCGGCGGGAATCGCATCCGGATCAGCCCGTCGTGCTTGCGGCGGACAAGACCGTGAAGTATGAGAACGTCATGAACGTGATGTCCGATATGAAGGCGCGCGGCGTGCAGCGCGTCGGATTGCTTGTCAAATCGCAATGATCGATCTGCACAAGAAGTCACCGCAGGGGCGCGCACAGGCAGCGCGGCCCATCCGTCCGCCACGTGAACGTGGCACGGGGAAGGCGTTCGCGCTCGCCGCGGTGATGCATCTGCTGCTGATCTGGCTGCTGTATCACGGCATCAACTGGCAGAACAACACGCCTGCGGGTGCGGAAGCCGAAATCTGGACCGAGATTCCGGATACGTCCACGCCGACGCCCCGCCCTCCTCCGCCTCCGCCGCAACCGCAAGTGAAAGCGCAGCCCGCGCCGCCGCCCGCGAAGGACGAAGAGGCGGACATCGCGCTGCAAGAAAAGAAGCGTAAGCAGCAGGAAGCGGAAGCGAAGCGCCAGCAGCAACTGGCCGCGCAGGCCGCCGCTGCCGCCCAGCAGAAGGCGATGCAGGAGAAGCAGATAGAACAGCAGCGTCAGGCAAATTTGCAAAAGCAACAGCAGCAACAGAAGGCGGCGCAGGACAAGGTGCGTCAGCAGGCTGAAGCGAAGGCCGAAGCGCAAAACCAAGAGCAGCTGAAGGAACAACAAGAGGCCAAGGCTAAGGCTGATGCCGAAGCGAAGACCGCCAAAGCCGCAGCGGATGCGAAGGCGAAGGCGGCAGCAGAAGCGAAAGCCAAGGCAGCGGCAGAAGCCAAGGCCAAGGTCGATGCCGAACGCAAGGCGCGTCTGGCGCAATTGCAAGGCCAGTTGGGCGGCGGCATGGCATCCAGCGGCGAAGGTCTGGCGAAGAACGGCACCGGCAAGGGTTCGGGCGGCACGGCGTCGGCGGGTTATGCGGACAAAGTTCAGCGCCGCGTGCGGCCAAACATCTTGTGGGGCGGCGAGACGGCCGGCCTCGAAACCGTCGTTTCGGTGCGATGCTCGCCATCCGGTACACTGCTGTCCGCCACGATCACGCGTTCGAGTGGCAACGAAGGATGGGACCAGGCCGCATTGCGCGCCGTACAGGGATCCGACCCGATGCCCGTCGATACCGACGGCCGAGCGCCGGATCATTTCACGATCACGCTGCGTCCGGCGAATGGCTAAGCCCTTGCCTATCGGGAACAAAATGTGCCACCGCGGGTCTGTTCTGTAGTCTCCCGACACTTGAAAAATCGATTATTAGGAACCTGGAACAGAACAGCATGAGTTTGATGACGAAGCTTGGCCTAAGAACGCTAGTCGCATCCTGTCTGATCGCAGCCAGTACTGCCGCACACGCACAGTTGAACGTCCTCGTGACCGGCGTCGGCTCCACGCAATACCCCATCGCGACCGCCACTTTCGCCAATGAAGCAAGCTCACCGCAGCAGGTGAGCAACATCATTCGTCAGGACTTGCAGCGCAGCGGCAAGTTCACCAATATCGACGCCGGCAGCACGCCCGTTTCGGAAACCGACTCGGTCGATCTCGGCGCATGGAAGGCGAAAGGCGCGAATGCATTCGTGTCGGGCAGCGTGAACAAGTTACCGAACGGCCAATACGAAGTGCGATTCCGTCTCTACGACACGGTCAGCCAGCAGAATCTCGGCGGCCTGTCTCTCGTGTCGGGCGAAGGCGGCTTGCGCATGAGCGCGCACAAGATCGCCGATTACATCTACGCCAAGCTGCTCGGCGGCCGCGGCGTGTTCGCCACGCGTCTGTCGTACGTCATTCAGACGGGTGGGCGTTATCAGTTGCAGATTTCGGATTCGGATGGTCAGGACGCGAAGATCGCCCTCTCCAGCCCCGAACCGATCATTTCGCCGGCGTGGTCGCCGGACGGCACGAAGGTCGCGTATGTGTCGTTCGAGCGCAAGAAGCCGGTGGTGTATATCCACGATCTGCCGACTGGACGTCGCGTGGTCGTGTCGAATCAGAAGGGCAACAACAGTGCGCCGGCATGGTCGCCTGACGGGCGCAAGCTCGTGGTCGCCCTGTCGCGCACCGGCAATACGCAGATTTTCGAAGTCAACGCGGAAGGCTCCGGCCTGCGCCGTATGACGCAAGGCAGTTCCATCGACACCGAGCCGTTCTACTCTCCCGATGGCAACTGGATTTATTTCACGAGCGACCGCGGTGGCCAGCCGCAGGTCTACAAGATGCCGGCGGTGGGGGAATCTGCCGGCGCGGCCCAGCGGGTCACGTTCACGGATGCGTACAACACGAGCCCACGCGTGAGTCCGGACGGCAAGCAGCTCGCGTACATTTCGCGCACTGGCGGCGGCTTCAAGCTGTATCTGCAGAACCTCGCGTCCGGCACGGCAACGGGGCTGACCGACACGACGCACGACGAATCGCCGAGCTTTGCGGCGAATGGTCAGTACATCCTCTATGCCACCCAAGTGAACGGACATGGCGTGTTGGCAGCCGTGTCGACCGATGGTCGCATGCGGCAAATCTTGTCAGTTCAGGGCAGTGCGGTGCGCGAGCCGTCCTGGGGTCCGTTCATGCAATAAGAGTCCAGCAATAACGTTTCACATACAACGTTCAGCTACAACACAAGGAGAGGTACCACCATGATGTCGAAACTTCGTATCGGCTTGGCAGTTGCGATGGTCGGCGCATTAGCGGCGTGTCACTCGGGCGTGAAGCTCGATGAGGGCGCCAACCAGGGTGCGGTCGGCACGCAGCCGAATCCGACGGACGTGAAGCAAGTCAACATCGACCCGCTGAACGACCCGAACAGCCCGCTGGCGAAGCGCAGCATCTATTTCGACTTCGACAGCTATGCCGTGAAGGACGACTATCAGCCACTGCTGCAACAACACTCGCAGTATCTGAAGAGCCATCCGGAACGTCACGTCCTGATCCAAGGTAACACCGACGAGCGCGGCACGAGCGAGTACAATCTGGCGCTCGGCCAGAAGCGAGCCGAAGTAGTTCGCCGCGCCATGTCGCTGATGGGCGTTGCGGATTCGCAGATGGAAGCCGTGTCCCTCGGCAAGGAAAAACCGATGGCAACGGGCCACGACGAGTCGTCGTACGCGCAGAACCGCCGTGCGGATCTCGTGTACCAGCAGTAATCAAACTAACGTAACCAGTCACGGGTGAGTCGCCCTATGTTGTTTCGCTTTCCCTTGCTGCGCGCCGTCGCAGCCGCGTGTGTAGTCGGTTCGGTGATAATGAGCGTGCCCGCACACGCCGGTGTTTTCGACGACAACGAAGCGCGTAAAGCCGTGCTCGACCTGCGCACCAAGACTAATGGTTTGACGAATCAGTTGCAGGCCGCGCAGCGCACGATCTTCGATCAGCAGAACCGCCTCGACCAGCTTAACCAGCAGTTGGGGACGGTTCGTGGCCAGAACGAGGATCTCGCCAACCAGGTCGCAACGCTGCAAAAGCAGCAGAAAGACTATTACGCCGATCTCGATTCGCGCCTGAAGAAATTCGAGCCGCAGCAAGAGACGATCGATGGCGTGACGGGTTCGGTGCAGCCCGGCGAGACGGAAGCGTTCAACGCAGCGTCGACTCAGTTCCGTAACGGAGATTACAAGAACGCCGCGGCATCGTTCAAGGCGTTCGTGTCGAAGCATCCGCAGAGCCCGTATCAGCCCACCGCTCGGTACTGGCTCGGCAATGCGCTGTATGCGCAGCGCGACTACAAGGAATCGACGGCCATCTGGCAGGACCTCGTGAAGAGCTATCCGACGCATCCGCATGCGCCTGAAGCGCTGCTCGCGATCGCAAACAACCAGATCGAGCAAGGTCAGAAGGCCGCTGCGAAGCAAACTCTGCAGCAAATCATCTCGCAGTATGGCGGTACCGAAGTCGCGCAGAACGCGCAGAGCAAGTTGTCGCAGGCGAAGTAAGTTTCGCGCCTCTCGATGAGAATGCCCGCGGGCTTGCCATGCTGCGGGCATTTCTATTTTTCTATGTGAGTTTTTGGCGTGTTCGGTTGACGTATGGTAAACTATTAATTATGATTTGATAATTTTCGGGTCTCTTTTCCGGGTCGTTAGCTCAGCTGGTAGAGCAGCGGACTTTTAATCCGTTGGTCACTGGTTCGAATCCAGTACGGCCTACCCCTTCCCTACCGGGAAGGGAAATCAAGCATTTGCGAGCAATCGCGGTGCCTTTTTTCGTCCTGCGTCGGGCTAGGGCACTCCTAAAAAGTACCCTTTGCCGGAACGGAGAATCGAGGCCAAGCGAAATCAACCTTCGCATGGAGTTTCCGAATGGCGTACATCAGCCAGCGTGACGCCTATTGGCGTTCCGAAATCCGCAAGCGCGGACATAAACCCATATATCGCGACACTAGGCAGCAGGCTCGAGAGTGGGCCGAGCGGAATCGAGGCCGAAATTTCCATCGGCGTCTATGTCGACCGTACTGAAGTCGAGTGCACAACGTTGGCCGATGCGCATAGGTACGAACGGGAAATCGTGCCAACCAAGCGCTACCTAGCTCAAGAGCGGACCCGCATCGCACGCTGGAAAAAACACAACCTCGCCTGGCGGCCACTAGCCGCTCTGCGCGGCACCGACTTCGCAAAATATCGGGACGCCCGCCGGGCGGGCCGTGCCGAAAACACCATCCGGCTCGAACTGCAGGTCATCAGCCACCTGTTTGAAATCGCTCGAAAAGAATGGGGATTCGAAATTTTCATGAATCCCGTGAAGAACATCCGAAAACCTTAGCCGTGCGCAGGATCGCCACCTTCGGTCCGGCGAGTTCGAAGCATTCAGGGCACACCTGGCGGCAAGCCTCAATCCTTGGGCTGCACCTGCATTCGAGCTGGCGATCGAAACCAGCCTGCTTCAAGGCACGCTGTTCAGCTTCCGCTGGGAATGAGTGAAACTGGCTGACCGGATGATCGAATTTCCTCCCGAAGCGCGTGGCGCGGACAACAAGGACGTGCTCGCCCGGTTACCTCTGATACGCCGCGCTGTGAAGGGCAAAGACGGATTTCCGTACGAGTCTTTGAAGGCCGCATGGACAGGGCTGGCACCGTTGTCCGAAGTGATGCCAGTTACTTCAAGTGGTGGGGACTACTGTGGACACAGGCAATTCTAGATCGTCGAACTGCAAGGGCCGACCGAATTGCGCACCGGCGTACCGACGGCAAGTTGCCGTCGCGGCGAGCGAGCCGGGTATTTCGGTGGCCAAGCTCGCGCAGGCGCACGGACTAAATCCCAATATGGTGTTCAAGTGGCGCCGGCAACTGCGGGCGGGCCTGCTTGACGGGGTAGCGCACGGCACAACGGTGTTGTTGCCCGTCGCGCAGCCTGAGCACCGACAGACGAGAAGACCGAGCCGGCGTCAATGGCAGCACTACAGCCGCTCGAGCCACATCGCGAGAGCGTACCGGCAACGTTGGGCATAGAGATTGAACTGAACGGTGCCGGTGTGCGCGTCACGGGTATGGTCGAACTAGCTGGATTCATACTGCAACTTCTATTCGCGGATCAGAGGGTTTTAGATGCTACGCTCGCTTGCGCCGCATTCGCACGATCCCATCGACTGCTGTGCTTTATTGGCGTGTTGGAATCCGGG
>LELG01000166.1 GCA_001045575.1 Candidatus Burkholderia pumila | reverse complement strand
CATCGACAGGGTCGTTCAGGTTCAGTTTCCTTCGCTTGCTGGGCCGCATCGCAACGTGCCATCGAGTCAAGCCCGCTTGCTCACGCTTTTCCATGCCCTGGTAACCGGCATCGGCATAAACACTCGTTTCTTCTCCGTGCAACAACGCATGTGCCACGTTGATATCGTGCACGTTAGCCGCCGTGCCGATAAAACCGTGTGAACCAAGCCGACTGTGCGTCCACGCCCACGTGCGCTTTCATGCTGGAGGACCAGTTCCGGCCTTTCTGGGTAGACTTCATCCCGGGATCGCGTGCGCCCGAGCCGTTCTTGGTCGAACTGGGCGCTGCAATCAACGGGGGGGGGGCATCAACAGCCGATCCCGCGGTGTACATGCCCTGCGCATCGAAGTCGACGGACGGGTAGAACGACCGCGTTGTTTGCGGCTTTACCGTCGGCGCTGCCGCCGCCACCACCGCAGGCGGTAAGCACGAGTGCGGCCAGAAGGGCTCGATACGACAATCTTCTTCATTTCTCTTCCTCTCTTGTTCACGCTCGCTTGTCGAGAAGCGCGCTTTTCCCGATCCGCATCCGGGTGAATGGCTCGCCCGAAAAAACGTGCGCGGAGTATCAGGAAAGGAAGGAAAACGAAATTTATGAGCAACTGATTGGATCAGGGATACAGTCCGCGCATCTCACGCGCCTGCAGAATCCGCGAGCACGCGACGATAAACGCCGCCGTCCGCACCGATACTTGATGCTCGCTCGCCACCTGCCACACGCCGGCGAACGCTTCGCGCATCACGCGCTCCAGACGCTGGTTGATCTCGTCTTCCGTCCAGAAGAAGCTGGAGAAGTCCTGCACCCATTCGAAGTACGATACCGTCACGCCACCCGCGTTGGCGATCACGTCCGGAATCACGAGGATGCCCTTGTCGTTCAGAATGTCGTCCGCGGCGGTGGTAGTCGGACCGTTCGCGCCTTCTACAACGATCTTAGTGCGGATCTTCGGCGCGTTCTTCTCGGTGATCTGATTTTCCAGCGCCGCTGGAATGAGGATGTCGCTTTCGATCATCCAGAACTCATCGGCCTGAATCGGGTCTGCGCCCGCGAAGCCGCCGCCGCCGCTCTTCGCCGCGAGATCGAGCAGCGCGACCGTGTCGATGCCCTTCGAATTGTGGATGGTGCCCGTGTGATCCTGCACGGCGATCACGCGCGCGCCCGCTTCCTGGAACAGCTTCGCCGCGATGCCGCCCACGTTACCGAAGCCCTGCACGGCAATGCGCGCGCCTTCTATATCCATGCCGATGCGCCGCGCCGCTTCCGTGCCCGTCACGAACACTCCGCGCCCCGTGGCTTCTTTGCGGCCGAGTGAGCCGCCGAGCGAAATGGGCTTGCCGGTGACGACGCCGGTTGCCGTCTGGCCTTGATTCATGGAGTACGTGTCCATCATCCACGCCATGATCTGCTCGTTGGTGTTCACGTCTGGCGCGGGAATATCCGTATTGGGCCCGATGATGATGCCGATCTCGCTCGTATAACGGCGCGTCAAACGTTCCAGCTCACTCCGCGACAGCTTGCGCGGATCGACGCGGATACCGCCTTTCGCGCCGCCGTACGGCACGTTCACGGCCGCGTTCTTGACCGACATCCACGCGGACAGCGCCATCACTTTGGAAAGCGTCACGTCCTGGTGATAACGCACGCCGCCTTTGCCCGGACCGCGCGACGTGTTGTGCTGCACGCGATAGCCTTCGAAGTGCGCGACGGTGCCGTTATCGAGTTCGATCGGGCAATCGACGACGAGTATGCGCTTCGGGCGCTTGAGCGTTTCGATCCAGCGGGAGAGCGAACCGAGATACGGGGCGACGCGATCGACTTGTCGCAGATAGTTGTCCCAGGGGCCGAGGTCTTCGGCATTGAGATAGGAAGGAACGGCGTGGTCGTACTTCGGAGAAGACATCAATGCTCCAGCGTTTTTGTGGAATGCATCCATTGTCGAAAAACGGCGTTTTTAAAGCCAATACCGTTTGATCATCCGATCATGCGTTTATTGCATAATGTCAGAGGGCCTTACGCGGCGGGCGTTTCAGCCGATGCCTTCAACAATTCTTCACCCACTGCATCCCATAGCGCGCGCATCAGGGGCTGACGCGGTTCGTCGCCTTGCGATGCCATCTTGTCACGATAGAGCCGAATCTCCATCGTCAGCGTGAACTGACCGGCGGGCGTGCCGCGCGTTCCTCTGTCGAGGCGAATGAGCTTTCCTTCATCGACTGCATCTTCGACGGCGCTGTGCGGCAGGAACGCGACGCCGTGACCGGCGAGCGCCATCGCCTTCAGGCCTTCAGCCATGTCGGTTTCGTAAACCTTGTCGAGATTCAAACGCGTGGGCGATGTGGCAATGATTACTTCGGTCATGCGCCCGAGGTAAGCATTCGGCGTGTACGATAAGTAAGGCACGGGTGCATCGGCGGAAGCGGGCAAGGTGAAGCGTGCGCGACCGCCTTTGGTCACGGCGGAAAATGGACTGATCGGTTCGCTGCCGAGAGTCAGCATATCGTATCGCGCGGGGTCGAGTGCGACGGGATGACTCGGATGATGATAGCCCATCACCAGATCGCAGCCGCCTTCGACGAGCGACAGCACGGCATCGTGCACATTCAGCGCGCGCAGACGCGTGCGGATGCGCCCGAGCCGCGCCTCGATATGTTCAAGCCAGCGCGGAAAGTACGTCAGCGAGAGCGTATGCGGCACCGCGAATTCGATCGTCGCGGCGGGCACGCTGGTTTGTCCGCGCAGGAGGAGCGTACGCGCTTCGTGAAACTGCGAGAGCATCGCAAGCGCCTGTTCGTAAAACACGTTGCCCGCTTGCGTAAGGCGCGTCGGATACACCGAGCGGTCGATCAGATCCGTGCCGAGCCACGCTTCGAGCGCCTGAATGCGCCGCGAGAACGCGGGCTGCGTGATATGCCTCAGTTCGGCGGAGCGACTGAAACTGCGCGTCTCCGCAAGCGCGACGAAGTCTTCCAGCCATTTCAGTTCCATGTCGATGCCGCGCGTTAGGTCGAGACCCGCATTTTATCGTTCGATGCCGATGCCTCGCGTGCATGCACCACGCACCAGCCGCGAGCGACGCGCACGCGTGCGGTGCTTTTATCCGTTTGGTTCATGCTTGCGTCGAGGTACGCCTAAAGCCTTACGCGGCGCGGCATCGGCGAAAAGATGCATGCGATTGGCATAGTGCTTGCTTTTTCCGATGCCGCTGCGCGCCCGACTCCAGCGCGCGAGTAAAACGGAAACCGGCCATGTCCAATCTGATCGCATCGCTGAAAAGCGGCAACTGGCGCTCGCTGCTCGCCTGCTTCCTGTACGTCAATACGGGCTTCACCGTCTGGGTGCTGTAACGGGCCGCTGGCACCGTTCATCGGCAAGGATGTGACGATGTCCGCCGCGCAGCAGGGCTTCTCGTCGCAGTGCCGGTGCTGGCCGCCGCGATTCTGCGTGTGACGCTCGGCAACCTCTATCAATCGACCGATGTCCGCCGCGTCGCGCTGATGGGCGTCGTGCTGTCATCGATTCCGTGCATCGTCTTGCCGCTGCCCGCGGGCACGCCATCCTACGCGATGCTGCTCGTGCTCGGCGTGTTCCTCGGCGTCGGCGGTGCGAGCTTCGCCGTCGCGCTGCCGATGGCGGGCAGCAGCTATCCGCCGAAAGTGCAAGGGCTGGTGCTCGGTCTGGCGGCGGTGGACAAAATCGGCGCGACGCTCGACGGCTTCCTGTTCCCGCATCTCGCCGATGCCTTCGGTTGGAAAGTCGCAACCTCCGCCGCACTTCCGCTGCTCGCCATAACGGCGGCGGCGCTGTTCGCATGGGCGACGGATGCGGGCCAGAAAAGCGGTAGCACGATGCGCGGTTTGTCCGCTTTCGCTACGACATTGGTAAACCTGATCGCGCTCGTGCTCGCGGTGAACGCGGGCGGGTTCGGCGCGGGCAAGACCGGCGTGCTGTTGTTGCCGGTGATGGGCGCGCTGATCGCCATCGCCGTGCTGCCGAAGAATTACCGCTCCGTGCTCGGCGAACTCGATACGTGGGTCGTCATACTGATCTACATACAGTATGATGTTCGGCGGGTTCGTCGGCATGTATGTGTATGTGACGTTGTTGCTGACGTCGCTCTATCAGATGCCGGAGCTCGAAGCCGGGCTGTTCATGTCGCTGCTGGCGTTTCTCGGCGCCATCGTGCGACCGTTTTCGGCGGCTATGTGGCGGATCGCGTGACGGGCGGGCGCGCGCTGCTGGTGATTCTCGCGGCGATCGCCATCTTGGATGCCGCCGGTCGCGGGCGGACTCGCCATTCTCATTTGCCTTTACATCGCGTTTGGGCTGGGCAATGGTTCGACGCTCCAGCTCGTGCCGCATCGCTGGAAGGGCAAGACGGGATTGCTGTCGGGGATTGATTGTCGGTGCGGCGGGCGGGATCGGCGGGTTTCTGCCGGTGATCATGGGCATCGCCAAGGAAAGCACTGGCAGTAGTTATCAGATGGGCTTCGCCACGTTCGGCGTGCTGGCGACGTGCGCGTTCGGCGCGTTGTCCCTGCTGCGTGCGCGATAGCTGCGCTGGTCATAGACATCGATGCAGGCGCACGGCGATATCACGATGGGCGGCGTCCACGCGATGGAATGATCCACGGAAAGGCGGCGCGCATGCGGTGAATATCTCAATCGCCGAGCGCCGCCTCGTCCTCGCCCGGTCCGACGGCGCGCCTGTTGCTGAAGCGCCCACATCTGCGCGAAGAGACCACCTGCAGCAAGCAATTCAGATAACAATGTGCCACGCTCCACGATCCGCCCATGATCCATGACGATGATCTGCTTCGCATGCGTAACCGTCGACAGCCGATGCGCGATGATCAGCGTCGTCCGCTCCCGCGCGATGGAATCGAGTTCGCGCTGAATCGTGCGTTCGGACTTCGAATCGAGCGCGGAAGTGGCTTCGTCGAAGACGAGAATGGGCGGATTCTTGAGCAAGGTCCGCGCGATGGCCACGCGCTGCTTTTCACCGCCCGAGAGCTCAGCCCGCGCTCGCCGACGGTCGTTTCATAACCGTCGGGCAGCGCTTCGATGAAATCGTGGATATGCGCCGCGCGCGCCGCCGCGATCACTTCATCGCGGCTTGCGGATGGCCGTCCGTAGGCTATGTTGTAGTAGATCGAATCGTTGAACAGCACCGTGTCCTGCGGCACGATGCCGATCGCCGCGCGCAGTGAGTCTTGCGTCACGTCGCGGATATCCTGACCATCGATCAGGATGGACCGCCCTGCTCGCGGTCGAGATCGTAGAAGCGAAACAGCAAACGCCCCAATGTCGATTTGCCTGAGCCGCTATGTCCTACCACTGCCGTCGTCGTTCCCGCATCGATCGTAAAGTCGATGCCATGAAGAACGGGTCCGCGCCGGTTCGTACGCGAAGCGCACGTTCTCGAAACGCACCGCGCCGCCGGTCACCTTCAGAGTCGGCGCGCGTTCGGAGCATCCGGCACTTCGCGCCCCGCCGAAAGCAGCGTGAACATGCGGTCCTGTCGGTCAGCGCCTGTTTCAGTTCGCGGTACACCACGCCCAGAAAATTCAGCGGAATATAGAGCTGAAGCATGAACGTGTTGATCAGCACGAGATCACCGAGCGTGAGCTTACTCGCCATGACGCCCTGCGTCGCGCGCCACAGAATGAACACCAGTCCCGTGCCGATAATCGTCTGCCGCCCGAAGTTCAGCATCGACAACGAGTGCTGCGACTTGATCGCGGCGCGCGCGATAGCGCTGCAGATTTTCGTCGTAGCGGCGCGTTTCCCATTCCTCATTGCCGAAGTACTTCACCGTCTCGTAGTTGAGCAGGGAATCGATCGCGCGCGAGTTCGCCTTCGAGTCGAGATCGTTCATCGTGCGGCGAAAATGCGTTCGCCATTCCGTCACCTTCACGGTGAACACGATATACGCGGCTAACGCGACGCCGGTGACGATCGCGTAATACGCTGCGTATTTCGTAACGAAGAACGTTATGACTAGACCGACTTCGACGAGCATCGGCAGGATGCTGTAAAGCGAATACGACACGAGTTGCTGAATGCCGCGCGTGCCGCGTTCGATGTCGCGTGACATGCCGCCGGTTTGCCGCTCCAGGTGGAAGCGCAGGGACAGCGAATGCAGATGGCGGAAAACTCGCAACGCGAGTTACCTTACCGCGCTTTCGATCACTTTGGCGAAGAGCAGTTCGCGCAGTTCCGTGAACAGCGAGATCGACAAACGCATGCCTGCATACGCCACGACCAATAAACCAATACCGCTGATCAGCACGAGACCGGGCGCATTGTTCGCGCGTCCGAGCCCGGTCAGATACTGGACGGAGGACAAACTATCGACGATATGCTTCATCACAATCGGCACGACGAGGTTTGCAACCTTCGCGCCGATCAGGCACACGAGCGCGAACGCGACGCGCCATTTGTACGTGGTGAGTAAGGCAGCAGTGAGCGAGATCGTCTGCCAATCATTGCGCGTGCCCTGGGCGGGTGCACCAGACTCGCGTGCGGGGAAGCGGCGCATTGTGTCGTATCGTTCGAGCGCGGCGTGCGGGGTGCCGGATTGCTTCGAGTGTCGAAGGCGGGCACGTCGTGCGCGTGCTTTACCGTACAATCGACGGGGATAATCCCCTAAATAAGCATTGTCGCAGAAGGTTCAAGGGTTCGCTTCCGGGTTCTTTCTTCACGCGGCTTTGCAATTCTTGGAAAGCACGACGCCATGCCCAACGAAACAAAACTTCCGCAAAAGCCGGTCGCTTTACGCGTCGTCCCTCAACCCGCTGATGCCAATGTTCATGGCGATGTCTTCGGTGGATGGATCATGGCGCAGGTGGATATCGCCGGTTCCATTCCTGCAAGCCGGCGCGCGAACGGG
This sequence comes from Candidatus Burkholderia pumila, assembly GCA_001045575.1. Lineage (GTDB taxonomy): Bacteria > Pseudomonadota > Gammaproteobacteria > Burkholderiales > Burkholderiaceae > Caballeronia > Caballeronia pumila. The sequence continues at coordinate 723 of LELG01000166.1, read as the reverse complement.
CGCGTGGCGACTGTTGCAGTGAATTCGTTTCTTTTCAAGCATCCGGTGTTTGTTGGCGATCTTTTGAGCTTCTATGCCGATATCGTGAAGACCGGGAATACATCGGTCACTATCTACGTCGAAGTGTGGGCGCAGCGGATGAGTCTCGCGGAAGAAGTCGTCAAGGTGACGGAGGCGACGCTTACCTACGTTGCGACAGATCGGGATCGGAGGCCGCGGGTTTTGCCTGCTCTCGATTGAGCGTTTCTTGTGTGCTTGCTGCTGGTTTTGGTTAGTTTATGCAGTAGCCGCATTCCCGGTCTGGGTTTTACCCACAAGTTACGGACCTGAATTAAAGATGCGGAACATGTAGGTGATTTCGTGCAAGACGAGGAAGCCTCGCCAGATGACCGTGGCGCCGGGTGGTGGATCATGAAGGCAATTCCAGGTAACCGCCCAGGGTGGCAATCCACAATCCATTGTATCGCCTGGTGCAGCGACGGCACCGTGTCCGGTGGCCGGGTGGTTCGATGTACTCGGCCAGGACTTGCCATTCGACGCGCTGGAGGATCACCTCACAAGGCAGGTCACCGTCCAGCCGTGCCAGCAACGTAGTGTAGAGGATGCGCCAGGCAATGACCGCGAACAGGGAGGTCGCCCGAACAAAGCACTCGAGCATGCCAAACTGGCAGGCCTCGATACGGCAACCACTTTTGAGTACCCGATGCCAAGTCTCAATTGTCC
>LELG01000165.1 GCA_001045575.1 Candidatus Burkholderia pumila | reverse complement strand
AAAGGTACAGACCTGTCCCGGTGGAGCGTTCGGGAAATCCAAGCCGTTGCTAATACGTTAAAAACCTTGGACGAGTACCTAAAATCTGTTCAACAATCCGGTGTTGCGACGACCGGTTGAATCCGCCCAGTTCGCGGCCCTCGACCGTGGTCAGATTCAGCGGCTGCACGGCCGGCCTTCAGCCATGCCGTGCAGCGCTCGATGAGCTGCGCGCGCAGCGTTTCGCCTAACTTCGCCAGTCCCACATAGCCGATGAAATCCGGCAACGTTACGTTGAGCCGCAGCATCTCGACCGTCGTGCCGAACAATTCCGCCGCCTTTTCTATTGGCGATGACGACCTTGCCCGATGCATCGATGGCGCAGAGACCGTGCGGCATATGCGCGAGCGCGGCATCGAAACGCGCGGCGATTTCCGCGTGGCCTCCCTCCGCCGTCATCAGCGTGACGAGATTGCGATAGGGGCGGCGCACGACGGACGATATCGCGCCGAAATAGAGAAACAGCGGCGGCACGAGAATCCAGTAGCTCTCGCCGTCCAATAACGCACGCGCCGATGCCGTGGGCATCGTGCCGAGAACGATCTGCGCGGTGGCGAGCCGCGGAATGCCCGCATTGCGCGACGCGATGCCGCCGAGCATGCCCGCCGTCACCATGATCGCCAGCGCGGCGAGCACCGTGTCGCCGGACATGACGCAGGCCATCGTCCCGAGGCCGACGACGAGACACGCCGTGAGCGCGAACGGCACATAGCGCACGGCCCACGGCTCGGGATGCGACGGCGCGGGACGGCTCAGCGAACGGTATCGATAGACGATGAACAGCCGCGCGAGCAGCAGAAACGCATCGCCCGCCAGCCAGACGGTTGCCCAGACCGCGTGCAGGCGCAGCATGGCGATCAGCGCCACGAACACGCTCGACAGGCCCGACAGCAGAAGCGGGCGCGCGTCCTCGACGAGCGTCGACAACAGCGACGCGCGCATGACGGGCGTGATCTTTCCTTGCTCCGTCGCGGGGCGTGGCAAGCATGGAGCACAACGGGGACTGAGAGACGGACATACGGCAACAGCCGGAAAAGGGAATCTGGTAGTCGGGTTAACGACGGTCGCGGTGCATGCTTTAACGCTGCGTTTCGATTGTGCGCTGATGACGCATTCTCATTTTCCACAGCCGCCGATTATGTTTCGGACAAAGCATAGTAATTTGTCGGTCATCTCATCTTGATGGCGGCGAACATGAAGACACGGATTGCGGTGGCGGGCGCAGGGTATATCGGTCAGGTGCATATGGGCGTGGCGTAGAACAGCGCGACATGCACGCTGTCGGCCATCGTCGATCTCGCGCCTTCCTCTGTCGCCATTGCCGACAAGGCCGGCGTGCCGCTTTACGCATCGCTCGATGATTCGCTGGCGAAAGATCATCCCGATGGCATCATGCTGGCGACGCCGAACCAGTTGCACGTCGAACATGCGCGCATCTGTCTCGCCGCCGGCTTGCCGATGCTGCTGGAAAAAAACCATCTCGCCGACCGTGGCCGAAGCGCAGGCGTTGACGGAAGAGGTCGAACGTTCAGGCGTGAAGATGCTGATCGGCCATCATCGCACGCACAGTCCGATTATGGCGCGGCGAAGCAGGTCATCGACGAAGGCCGGCTCGGCAAGCTCGTCGCGGTCATGGGCAGCGCCGTTTTCTTCAAGCCCGATTCCTATTACGCCGATGCCCCGTGGCACCGCGAACTCGGCGGCGGCCCGATCCTGCTCAACATGATTCACGAGGTCCACAATCTGCGCATACTGTGCGGCGATATCGTCGCGGTGCAAGCGTTCGCCTCGCAGGCGACGCGCGGCTTTCCAGTGGAGGATACGGTCGCTATCAACCTGCGCTTCGCAAGCGGCGCGCTCGGCACGTTCATGCTGTCGGACACGGCGGCGTGTCCGACAGCTGAAACAGACATCACAGGAAAACAAGGCTTACTCAACCTATCCGGACGAAGACTGCTACGTCATCTCTGGCACCTTCGGCTCGCTGTCCGTGCCGACCTGCGCCTCAAGCGCTACGCGCAGCTGGAAGACCGCTCATGGTGGAAGCCGTTCGATGAAAGCATCGTCGAGATGACGCGCGACGATCCGTTCGTGCATCACGATGGAGCACTTCGGGCGCGTCGCGCGCGGCGAGGCCGAGCCTATTGTCAGTGCGCGCGACGGGCTTCAGAATCTGCGGGTCACCGAATCCATCGTCCGGGCGGCGCGCACGGGCGAGATCGTCGAAATTCACTAACGGGAAATGTCATGGCAAAGATCCTGACGTTGCACGGCGTCAACCTCAACATGTTCGGTAAGCGCGATCCGAAGCAATACGGCACCGCGACGCTCGCGCAGATCGACGAGCAGCTCGCCGCGCTGGGCAAGGAACTGGGCGTGGAGGTGGAGTGCTATCAGACAAACATCGAAGGCGAGATGTGCTCGAAGATTCATCAGGCGTTCGAGCAGAAGGTCGATGCGGTCGTCATCAACGTGGGCGCGTGGACACATTACAGCTACGCTATCCGCGACGCGCTGACCATTCTGACGGTGCCGATCATCGAAGTGCACATGTCGCATGTGCATGCGCGCGAGGAATTCCGTCACCTGTCGGTGTTCGCGTCTATTGCGAAGGGGCAGATTTCCGGCTTCGGCGTGAACAGCTATCTGCTGGGATTGCGCGCGGCGGTGGCGGCAATCAGGTAAGGCTTATGTTTCGGCGCGATGCAACGTGCGTCGCGCCGGACGTGCGGAACGTGGTTAAACCGTGCGGCTGAACTTCTTCGCGTGCGCCAGTTGCGCCTCGCGCGTTTGCACCTTCACCGGAATCGGCTTGGCTTCGCACCGCGAATGAACAGAACCGCGCCGATTCGGCAGGTCGCTAGCTCGCTCACACAGCCAGGATGATATTCAAGTAGCTCATTTCCGCGTCCTTCCGATTCCGTTCCGCGTCCTTCCGATTCCGTTCCCAAGTCTTCATTCAAGGCCCGCCGTTCCCGGCAAGGCCGACTCACACTTCAGATTTCAGATTGCCGATGCGGGCATTGCCAGCAGACGCGCGATCAGCGCATCCGCGATTTCGTGCTGACGGTTCAGTTCGATGGCGTTGGCGTGGCGGCGCGTGGCGTCCTGCTGGTCGCTCACCCGGCCGGCCAGACGCAGCACGTTCTCCGATGCTGCCGTCGTCAGCGCGCGCAGCAGATCCGCTTGGCTCTCGACGTTTTCGATGTCGACTCCTGCTACGCGATGCGGCCTGGCGTTACATTCCATCGTCTGAAAAATGTCGATCCCCCGTATCTGGTCGTGTTTGAATGCGTAGGATGAATTTTGCGGGCATCGATCCGGATTTAATCCTCCGAATACCCCCCTTACTCCTGCCTCATATCGCGTGTTGTTGGGTGTATGGACTGTGACCTGAGCGTGACAGCTCGTCCATCAAGGCTTTGCGGGCGTCAGACGGTAAAATTGCGTCTTTCGGCGCAATCGATTTACATGGCAAAAACCTTATCGGTAAAACGTTCGCGCAAAAAAACAACAAATCGCGGTTTTGAAACGAACGTCCGACTTTTTCGGGCGTTTGGCGGTAAGGGTTTTCTCGAAATTCAGACAGGATTCAGTAATGGTTTCCGGCAGTCACGCAGACGTTTCACTCAAGCACGGTTTGAAGAGCCGCCATATTCAACTCATCTCCTTGGGCGGCGCGATCGGCACGGGCTGTTTCTCAGCGTCGCGCAGACCATCAGGGCTCGCGGGGCCGTCCGTGCTGCTCGGCTACGGTATCGCAGGGCTGATAGCGTTTTTCATCATGCGGTAACTCGGCGAGATGATCGTCGATGAACCCGTCGCCGGTTCCTTCAGTTACTACTTCGCGGACAAATACTGGGGTCACGCAGCAGGCGTCATCTCCGGCTGGAATTACTGAGCCGTGTATATCCTCGTCAGCATGGCGGAGCTGTCGGCGGTCGGCATCTACATGCAGTACTGGTGGCCGGGTTTGCCTACTTGGGTTTCGGCGCTGGCGTGCTTCGTGATCGTCAATGCCATCAATCTGACGAGCGTGAAGTCGTATGGCGAGACGGAGTTCTGGTTTGCCATCGTCAAGGTCGCGGCGATCGTCGGGATGATTCTGTTCGGCGGCTGGCTGCTCGTGTCGGGGCATGCGGGGCCCCAGGCGAGCGTGGCGAATCTCTGGCAATTCGGCGGTTTCTTTCCGTTCGGCGTGAGCGGCCTCGCCATGTCGATGGCCGTCATCATGTTTTCGTTCGGCGGGCTGAAACTCGTCGGCATCACGGCGGCGGAAGCGGAAGATCCTTTGCGCAGCATTCCGCGCGCGACGAATCAGGTGATCTATCATCCTGATCTTTTATATCGGCGCGCTCGGCGTGTTGCTGTTGCTGTATCCATGGGACAAGGTTGCGACGGGCGGCAGTCCGTCCGTGCTGATCTTTCAGCAGTTGAACAGTTCGTTCGTCGCCAACGTGCTGAACATGATCGTGCTGACCGCCGCGCAGTCCGTCTACAACAGCGGCGTGTATGCGAACAGCCGCATGCTTTACGGTCTTGCGCAGCAGGGCAACGCACCGCGCGCCTTGCTCAAGGTGAATGCGCGCGGCATTCCGCTCGCGGCGCTCGGCGTCTCGGCGCTAGTGACGGCGGCGTGCGTGCTCATCAATTAATTCGTTCCGGGTCGCGCGTTAGGCATGCTGATGAGTCTCGCGGTGTCGGCGCTCATCATCAGCTGACGATGATTTCCATCATTCATCTACGCTTCCGCCGCGCAAAGCGCGAAAGCGACGTCGCCACGTCGTTCCGCAGTCTCGGCTATCCCGTGACGAACTGGCTGAGTCTCGCGTTTGTCGCGCTGATCATCTGGGTCACTTATGAAACGCCGGGCATGCGGCTGTCGGCGGTGCTGATCCCGGTCTGGCTCGTGGTGCTGGGAATCGGCTAGTATCTAAAATTTCTGCGCTCAAGTTCAAATGAGGTGCTTGCTGAACCATGTCTGAGATTCACACCATGTTCGAACATATCGATGCCTATCCCGGCGCCCCGATCGTCGCTGACCGAAAACTTCCAGAAGGACCCGCGCACCAACAAGGTCAATCTGAGCATCGGCATCTACTTCGACAATGAAGACCACTTGCCCGTCATGCAGGCCGTGCGCGAAACCGAACTGTCCATCCTGAAGAAACTCAGTCCGAAGTCTTATCTGCCGATGGCCGGTTTCGCGCATTATCACGACGCCGTGCAGGCGCTGGTCTTCGGCAACGACAGCCCGATGCGTGCGCAGAACTGCATCGCAAGCGTGCAGACGCTCGGCGGTTCGGGCGCACTGAAAGTGGGCGCGGACTTCATCAGGCGTTACTTTCCAAAGTCGCAGGTGTGGGTGAACGATCCGACGTGGGAGAACCATCGCTTCATCTTCGAGCGCGCGGGCTTCGAGGCGAACACGTATCCGTACTACGACGAAACCACTGGCGGCCTGTTGTTCGATGCCGTCAACAAGCTGCCCGAGAAGAGCGTCGTCCTGCTGCATGCGTGCTGCCACAACCCGACGGGCGTCGATCTGGGGTCAGGCGCAATGGGTAAAACTGATCGACGTGCTGCAAAAGCGCGATCTGCTGCCGTTCGTCGATATGGCGTATCAGAGCTTCGGCTCGGGACTGGACGATGACGCGTTCGTCGCCGTGCGCGAACTCGCGCGCCGCGGTGTGCCGGCGTTCGTTGCGAATTCGTTCGCGAAGAACTTCTCGCTTTACGGCGAACGGTGCGGCGGCCTGCACGTCATCTGCGACGATGCCGCCGCCGACCGCGTCCTCGGTCAACTGACGAGCGCGGTATGCGCGAACTACAGCAATCCGCCCACGTACGGCGCGAAGATCGTCACGCAGGTTCGCGCCGCGCCGCGGCGTCGACACCAGCTTCACGCTGTTTTCACCGGCATTGGCGAGTACATATTGCTCGCTGCTTCCCTCCGGCTGCCAGTAAAAACGCGATACATCTGCACATCCTTATAATATAGTAGCGTGCCGTGCACGAGCTTGCCGCCGTGCCGGAAATTCACGCTTTCTCCTTCTTTAAGCGCGATGGTCACGCCCGATGCTGCTTCGAGCGTGCCACAAGCGGAGTCCTCGGCGTGGACGGTAGACGCGACAAACAGGAACAGAAGGCTCGCCAGAAGTTTCATAGGTCTCGCATCGCAAAAGTTCCTGTAAAGGCACAGGTGCGCAAGCGATCGATTAACCCCGCTACTCCCTTACGCATGTGCTACCTTGATTGAAACCGGGTTCGATTCAGGAGGCCGTCATGTCAGTCATCGCACCGGATGAAAAAGCGGATTTCCTTGCAATTCTTGCGCGCCATCGCCTCGAACAGAGCGACTTTCTGGTGCAGGAAACGGACCTGTCGGACATTGTCGACGATGTCTATCCGTTGTAGGGCCACGTGAAGAGCGCGCGGCGCTCGACACTGAAGGAGCGCGAATACCGCATCGGGTATGGGACGAACTGGATTGCGGCGTTCGAGCAGGATTTGAATGGGCGCGTTCGGCTGACGAGGCGCCCATCATGCGGACAATGCGTCAACAGCGCGTCGCGCGCATTTTCTTACACGCACGTTTGAAAGCGGAATCTGTTACGAGACCGACCGAGTTCACATCGTTCAAGGCTCATGTCGCGATGCTGCTGCGCGATCTCCCGCGCGGCGTGACGGTCGATCTCACCGATGTGGCGGTCGCGTACTGGAACGGTTGGCAGGTCGTCGGCGCGTATCTGCGTGACAACGAACGTTTGAACGAAGATTTCGATTTCGATGAAAACGCCTAGGGCATCTGGGGCGACGAATTTTTGCTCTGGTTCGATGCCCCGCATTTCTCCGAGCGCAGCGACCTGAAAGCCGCGTTCACGTCCGACACGCCGATGTCGAACGTTCACAGAGCAGTCGTTGAGGAAGTCGGTGGGCGTCGCGCCATCGGGCTTGCCGTTGAGGCAGGTCGCGACGAGTTCGTTGGTCACTTCGTAGTACGCGTAACGCTGCACGGCTACGATCTGCTGCGCATATACGTAGGCGGTGGCTTCGTCCGGCTAGGTCAATTGCATGAGGCAATTGCATGAGGATGACGGAATACATCGTCACGCCGGACGTCTGCATCGTCTGCGCGAGGTTGGCGAGATTGACGGCATCGGCGACGTTGCGTACATCGTTTCGATACAGCGTGACGCCGAGGTTCTTCAGTTGCGTGAATTGCGAGCTGTAGCGTCGAGGCCACATACGGGCCATGCTGCCCGCAGGCGCGATCCGCGCATAAGCCGGCACGGCCGATGGCGTGCTCGCCGCACCTGGCGCAGAAGCGGCGTCCGGTGCACTCGCTCCCGCATCCGATGCAAGGACGCGCTGATGCCGTGACGGGCGCGCTGCTGTTCGTATCCGGAACCGTATTGGCATTATTCGCGCTATCGTCGCTTCCGCCGCCGCATGCCGCCAGCAATATAAGAAAAGGCCGCGATAATGAATTGACCCCACGAAGTTGGACAGTTAAAGACTACGCGGCCAATGGCTGAGTGCTGTATTGCACGGGGCTCAGCCCTTTCAGTTTCAGCTTGATGCGATCGTGATTGTAGTAGTGGATGTAGCGGTTCAGCTCCGCTTG
>LELG01000164.1 GCA_001045575.1 Candidatus Burkholderia pumila | reverse complement strand
CGAAATTCTCGCGAGCCTCGAACGGTTTTGCGCTCCGATCTAAACGGTATTGAAATGACTGCCATGGGCATCGACACTGCTGCAGTTGACGAGGCAGTTTTCGCACTTCTTTCGCCTGAGGCTTCATAGTCAAAACCACGCATGGAAAAGCTTCGATTGGGATGTGCTAAACCGGCTATACGAACCAGGCATGATTGGCAACCCCGTGAACAACGCGAAGTCCGTTGTGCTCACCGAGGAGGGGCTGCGCGAATCCGAGCGCCTCTTCAATCAACTCTTCCCTTTCCCCCTCTCAAGCAGCAAAGATTGATAATGAAACTAATTTATAACTCGTAACACTAGTCCTTCACCGCCATCAGGTTGGACAGGGGACTCCCACCCCCAAGCTGTTGCGCGTGCTCGGCGCACCAAGAAAACGGCCGGCTCGCGATCGCGGCCAGCCGTTCACACCTTAAAGCATTACTGTTGCGGCTGCGTCGGCTCGCCCTGCGCTGCTTCGTTCAGCAGCACCTTGGCCGACAGACGCACACGGCCCTTTTCGTCCGTCTGGATGACCTTGACCTTCACGATCTGGCCTTCCTTCAGATAGTCGTTGATGTCCTTCACACGCTCGTCGACGATCTCCGAGATATGCAGCAGACCGTCCTTGCCCGGCAAGATGTTCACGATCGCGCCGAAGTCCAGCAGCTTGAGCACCGGGCCTTCGTAGACCTGGCCGACTTCCACTTCAGCCGTGATGTTCTCGATGCGCTTCTTCGCTTCCGCCATGCCTTCGCTCGACGTGCTCGCGATGGTCACCACACCGTCGTCCGAAATATAAATGGTCGTGCCCGTCTCTTCCGTCAGAGCGCGAATGACCGAACCGCCCTTGCCGATCACGTCGCGAATCTTCTCCGGATTAATCTTGATGGTGATCATGCGCGACGCGTAGTCCGACAGTTCCGTGTTCGTGTGCGGCACGGCTTCGATCATCTTGCCGAGGATGTGCATGCGGCCTTCCTTCGCCTGCGCGAGCGCGACCTGCATGATTTCCTTCGTGATGCCCTGAATCTTGATGTCCATCTGCAGCGCGGTCACGCCTTGCGCCGTGCCGGCCACCTTGAAGTCCATGTCGCCGAGGTGATCTTCGTCGCCCAGAATGTCCGACAGAACGGCGAATTTGTTGCCTTCGAGAATCAGGCCCATCGCTATACCGGCGACGTGCGACTTCATCGGCACGCCGGCGTCCATCAGCGCGAGGCAGCCGCCGCAGACCGAAGCCATCGACGACGAACCGTTCGATTCCGTTATTTCCGACACGACGCGGATCGAGTAACCGAACTCGTCGGCGCTCGGCAGGCACGCGACCAGCGCGCGCTTGGCCAGACGGCCGTGACCGATTTCGCGGCGCTTCGGCGAGCCGACGCGGCCCGTTTCGCCCGTGGCGAACGGCGGCATGTTGTAGTGGAGCATGAAGCGCTCGCGGTATTCGCCTTCGAGTGCGTCGATGCTTTGCTCATCGACCTTCGTGCCGAGGGTAGCGACGACCAGCGCCTGCGTCTCGCCGCGCGTAAACAGCGCCGAGCCGTGCGTACGCGGCAACACGCCCGTGCGGATTTCGATCGGACGAACCGTGCGCGTGTCGCGGCCATCGATACGCGGCTCGCCGTTCAGGATCTGCGTGCGGACGATCTTCGCTTCGATATCGAACAGAACGTTGCCAACGGAAGCTGCATCCGCCGCAACCGTGCCCGAAGCAGCGGCTTCTTCCGCCAGCTTCGCCGACGTCGCTGCGTACATTTCCTTCAGCTTCGTCAAACGCGCCTGCTTGTTGCGCAGTTGGTAAGCCGCTTCGAGTTCCGCCTTAGCGATTTCCGTGACGCGCGAGATCAGCGCTTCGTTCTTCGCGGCCGGTTTCCAGTCCCATTCCGGCTTGCCGCCTTCGCGAACCAGTTCATGAATCGCGTCGATGGCGGTTTGCATCTGCTCGTGGCCGAACACGACCGCGCCGAGCATGACTTCTTCCGACAGTTGCTGCGCTTCGGATTCGACCATCAGCACCGCGCGTTCCGTACCGGCGACGACCAGATCCAGCGCCGAATCCTTCATCTGCGCGCGCGTCGGGTTCAGCACGTATTCGTTGTTCAGGTAGGCCACGCGTGCCGCGCCGACCGGACCGTTGAACGGCAGGCCCGACACAGCCAGCGCCGCCGATGCACTGATCAGCGCCGGAATATCAGTCGGAATATCCGGGTTCAGCGACAAAATGTGAATGACGACCTGCACTTCGTTATAGAAGCCTTCCGGAAACAGCGGACGCAGCGGACGGTCAATGAGACGCGAGATCAGCGTTTCGCCTTCCGACGGACGGCCTTCGCGACGGAAGAAGCCGCCCGGGATCTTGCCGGCGGCGTAAGTCTTTTCGAGGTAATCGACGGTCAGCGGGAAGAAGTCCTGGCCCGGCTTGGCGGTCTTCGCACCAACGACGGTGGCCAGCACGACGGTGTCTTCGACATCGACGATCACTGCGCCGCTTGCCTGACGAGCGATTTCGCCCGTTTCGAGGCAGACGTTATGCTGTCCCCACTTAAATTCTTTGACGATTTTATTGAACGTTGACATTGTGACTCCTTCTACGTTGCGCCCGCGCAGCCTTGCCTTGCGGGCGGGACGGTTCCGGGCCACGCTTGAGAGGTGTGTTATGCTATTTTAGCGAGGCGCATCGAAACGTCTTCGATTTCGTGCCGCGATGGAATGACACAAAGCTCCGCTGCGAGGCCGGACCGGGTGACATCATCCGGGTGAAACTTTTCTACTGCGTTGGTAGCGGGCCAGACCGATCCGTCACCACATCACGACTCAAACGCGCAAAAACGAAGTGCCTGTATCAGCGGACTGACACAGGCACTTCGTTCAAAACGGGCTGCTAAAAGCCACGCCGGGCAAATTACTTGCGCAGACCCAGCTGCTCGATCAGCGAGCGATAACGATCCGCATCCTTGCCCTTCAGGTAGTCGAGCAGCTTGCGGCGACGGCTCACCATGCGCAGCAGGCCGCGGCGGCTGTGATGATCCTTCGAGTGCGACTTGAAGTGAACCGTGAGTTCGTTGATGCGGCTGGTTAGCAGCGCGACTTGCACTTCGGGGGAGCCGGTGTCGTTCGCGCCGCGTGCGTATTCGGCGACGATGTCGGACTTCTTGACTTCTGCTACGGACATTTGCTTTTCCTTTGAATCGGACAGGTGGTCACGGAAGAAAGGCCATGCCGTGAGTGTTCCAGTTCGTTAAAAGGACTCGGCTTTCCCGAGCCTTTGCCACTCCGCTTTCGGATTGTGCCGAAAACCTAAACACAAAGTATAGCACAATGCAATGTCCTCATTGATAGCCTGTGAATTTTCAGGGCGTTGGCCGAGTCATCCGGCAAGTCGTCGGCTGCGCGGTTTCTTCCGCTGGAACCGTAAGCAGCGTGCGAAAGCTCGAATCCGGAGTCTTCGTTGTCGAAGTTCACACCGGATGTGCCTGCTTTATCCATCTCCATCACGTAAAGGGGCTAGATCACCTGATGATCTTCGGCGCGCATCGTCATCGGATGGAAGGCTTCGGCGTCGAATTTTATGCCTTTAAGTGTGCGTGCCACCGTGAGCGGATCGGCGCTGCGGGCGCGGGTCATGGCGCTGGTGAGCATTTCGATCATCAGCGCCATGCGCAGCACCAAATAATCGTCGGACGCCGCCGGGTACCGCGTCCGGTACGCGCGATAAAATGCATCCGACGCCGTCCCGCCCACATTCGGCTGCCAGTCCGTGACCGCGATCACGCGCTTCACCCCGGCATCGCCGAGCGCGGCAGGTGCGCCGAGACCGTTGCCACATAGAACGTGTAGAACTTCGTGTCGAGGCCCTGCTCGCGCGCCGCTTTCACCAGCAATGTCAGGTCGTTGCCCCAATTGCCGGTGATGACCGCATCCGCGCCGCTCGCACGAATCTTGGCGATGTACGGCGCAAAGTCCTTCACGCGCCCGATCGGATGAAATTCGTCGCCTACGATCTTCACTTCCGGCCGCTTTCGCTGATCGCGCGCTGACGTCGTGACCGAAGCTGTAATCCTGGTTCAGCAGATACACGCTCCTGACTGATCTCGTTTCAGGGCATCGGCGAGTGCGTCCATGCGCATGCCGGCGTGGGCATCGAAACGGAAATGCCAGAAGCTGCACGATGCGTTGGTGAGCGCGGGATCGTCGGCGGAATAGTTGAGGAACACGACGCGCCGGTCCGGTTCGCGCTCATTCTGCTTGTCGATGGCCGTCACCAGTGCCGCCACCGCCGAATTATTGCCCTGCTCACGAAGCCGATTTTCTGGTCGATAGCCGCGCGCAATTGCACGAGACTCGCTTCGCTGCTGCCTTTGCCATCGAGCACGACGACTTCGAGCGGATGCATGCAGTCCACGAGCTTCACGGGCAGCAATGCGGCGATTCGCTTGCGCCGAAAACAAAACACCGAGCGCACAGGCTGCGAGGCGGAACCATCGCATGGTCATTGCAAACATCCTTCGAAAGAAAACGCCGGACGCGCAGCCAGGCGCGAATCACGCGCCATTGCGAAGAATGTTTTGCCCGTGCGCGTGTCAAAATTATAGAATTCAAACGATTTCAGCATGTGGAGGCGGCTTAAATGCTGCATAACCATAACATTACCCGCCTGCGCGGAGCGTTCGCCGGCGCGGTTGTCGCTTTGATGTTCACGGACTGCGCGCAGCCATGGAACGCCGTGCCGCCGGGTGTAGACGCATCGCAACTGATGGCGCGTTTAGGCCCGCCGCGCGAAGTCTACGATCTGCCCGACGGCGGCAAGCGCCTGATGTGGCCGACGCAACCGCTCGGCGAAGTCACGACCACGGCGGATGTCGATGCATCGGGCAAGATCGTCAACGTGCGTCAGGTGCTGGACGAAAGCGAATTCTACAAGGCGCAGATCGGCGTGTGGACCAAAAAGGACGTGCTGGTGAACTTTGGGCGTCCGGTCGAGACTTCGTATTTTCCGCTGATGAAGCGCGAAATCTGGACCTATCGCTACATGGAAGCGAACATCTTGTACATGATGTACAGCTTCTATTTCGATGAACAAGGCATCGTGCGTCTCACGCAGAAAACGCCTGATCCGCTGCACGATCCTGATCGATGGAACATGTTCTAAAAAAGACAAAATCCCTCTTGGCGAGGGCTTTTGTGTTGAGCGGCCTAAGAAAAAATCAAAGCTGCGGGTTGAGCTTCTCGACCTTCGAATGCAGCTTGTTCAACGCGGCGATATACGCCTTCGCCGATGCCGCGACGATATCCGGGTCCGTGCCCACGCCATTCACGATCCGCCCGCTCTTCGACAGACGCACCGTCACTTCGCCCTGCGCCTGCGTGCCGGTGGTGATCGCGTTGACCGAATACAGCACGAGTTCCGCGCCGCTGTCGACCTTCGATTCGATCGCGTGTAGCGTGGCATCGACCGGGCCGTTGCCGCACGCCTCGCCCGTCACTTCCTCGCCTTCGACCGCGAACACGACCTTCGCCTGTGGCTGCTCGCCGGGTTCCGAATGCTGCTTGAGCGACACGAAGCGGAAGTGCTCCTTCGCCTGCACTTCAGCGGATTCCTCGGAGACGATCTGCATGATGTCTTCGTCGAAGATTTCGGCCTTGCGGTCCGCGAGTTCCTTGAAGCGCGCGAATACGGCGTTCACATCGGCTTCGGAATCGAGCGTCACGCCGAGTTCTTCCAGGCGCTGCTTGAACGCGTTACGGCCTGACAACTTGCCTAGCACGATCTTGTTCGCGGTCCAGCCCACGTCTTCCGCGCGCATGATTTCGTAGGTATCGCGCGCCTTCAACACGCCGTCCTGATGGATACCCGACGCGTGCGCGAACGCATTCGCACCGACCACCGCCTTGTTTGGCTGCACGACGAAGCCAGTGATCTGCGACACGAGCTTGGACGTCGGTACGATCTGCGACTTATCGATGCCGAGATCCAGTCCGAAGTAATCCTTGCGCGTCTTCACCGCCATGACGATTTCTTCGAGCGACGTATTGCCCGCGCGCTCGCCCAGACCGTTGATCGTGCATTCGACCTGACGCGCGCCGCCAACCTTCACACCCGCGAGCGAGTTGGCGACGGCCATGCCGAGGTCGTCGTGGCAGTGAACCGACCACACGGCCTTGTCCGAATTCGGCACGCGCTCACGCAGCGTCTTGACGAGGTTGCCGTACATCTCCGGCACGCCGTAGCCAACTGTATCCGCGATATTGATGGTGCGCGCGCCTTCGCTGATCACCGCTTCGAGCACACGGCAGAGGAAGTCTATATCCGAACGGCTGCCATCTTCCGGCGAGAACTCGACGTCGTCCGTGAACTTGCGCGCGAAGCGCACCGCAAGACGCGATTGCTCCAGCACCTGCTCCGGCGACATGCGTAGCTTCTTCTTCATATGCAGCGCGGACGTCGCGATGAACGTATGGATGCGGAACTGGTTGGCGGGCTTGAGTGCATCGGCGGCGCGCTGGATGTCCTTGTCGTTCGCGCGGGCGAGCGAGCAGACCGTGCTGTCCTTCACCAATTGCGCGATGGTGTTGATCGCGTCGAAATCGCCGTTCGAGCTGGCGGCGAAGCCCGCTTCGATCACATCGACCTTCATGCGCTCAAGCTGCTTGGCGATGCGGATTTTCTCTTCCTTCGTCATCGAAGCGCCGGGAGATTGTTCGCCGTCACGCAAAGTCGTGTCGAAAATGATCAACTTGTCTGCTACCATGTCAGGCTTCTGTGGGGAGATTCATCGATTGTCTGGAAGCGTAGATGCGAAAAACCAAAAGGGAACCCGGGTGTTTGCGCCACCGCTGGCGTCGAAAACCTTAAAGGAGGACGAGCAGACGGGAGGCGTGAAGGCTCAGCGCGGTAGGCGCGCTGCTAGTAGTGATAGATAGTACGCGGGTTGACGAAATCGTCAGCGCACCAGCCAGGGAGAACGAGAGGGGAAACGAGAAAAAGTCCATTAAATAAATATAACGGCTTTCGGAAACGTACGCAATGAGGCGTTCCGATTGGGCGCCGATTGACGCGCTCGTTGCCTGAAGTCAGCGATACAAATCGGCATAGGGTACGGCTGTAGCGGTACCCCTTGTCATACCACCCGGCATGCGGGTCCGCACCGGGCGGTTTGGGAAGTTGAGGTTATGAGAGTCGAGGGACACCCAGTTGATCAAAGTAAGCAAGGTTCAGCACGCTATTTTGAGCAACTGCCCACTGTTGCGCCACCAGCGGCGACTGTTAGCCGCCACCTGTTGGACCTCGTGAGACGGCGCGCCCAGCGCACGCAGTTCCCGGTAGATGGCAGCCCCACGGCGCCAGTGTTTTAAGCTGGATTGCCCGCAACCGGTGACGCCTCCATTCGTCCAACTCACGCCAGACTCGTGGGGTTTGCGCTAATCGGAAGTACGCCTTCCAGCCCGCCACATAAAACCGTAGCCGCGCCACCACATCCTTCATGCTGCGCCCGCCTACTCTCCATTGAACCAGATGAATTGCACTGGATGCGTCGAGTTGGATCGGAATATTTCCACTTCAGTGGGACAGCCTGCTTGTTGTATTGGCGGATATACGCATGAGCTTCTTGTCGAGATCTTTGATGCTGTTGAATATCCCGCGCGTGATGACGTCGCGCTGGATGCGGGCAAACCCGTT
>LELG01000163.1 GCA_001045575.1 Candidatus Burkholderia pumila | reverse complement strand
GGCTGCGCCGCCGATTTCGGTGATGCCCTGAAGGAATGAGGCTTTGTAACCGCCGTAGTCATCACATACCAGCTTGCCATGCCAGCCGTCTAAGAACGTACGGGCATGCTCTCCGGCTCGGCTGCCGGTGAAATCGTACACCACCGCGCGAAGGTTACTGAATTGTGTGGGCGTATACCGCCCACAGATAAGTCCGATGTGTCTTCCCCTTGCCGGGGCTGAGCATTTGCACCGGCGTTTCGTCGGCGTGCAACCCCCTTGTTGCAAGATCTCTCAATGAAGGGCGTCGACCAGTGGCTGCAACTGCGCGCCACATATGCCCATCCACGCTCCCAGCGTAGATCTCGGTATCGCCAGGCCGGCCCGCGCAAAGATCTGCTCCTGGCGATACAGGGGCAAGTGATCTGCGCATTTGTTGACCAATACCGATGCCAGAAGCCCGGTGTCGGGATTTGTCGATGACGTGCGCGGGCACGGGTGCCTGGATTAGCGTCTCACAGTTGCGACACACCCATTTACCGCGAATATGCCGTTCCACCGAAAACGCGCCCGGCGCGTAATCCAACTTCTCGCGTGCACGCTTGGGCTGCTCGTGTTGGCGCTTGCGAGCAGGCTCGAGTTGTTCGAGCTCAATTCCGATAGCGGACAGGTCGTCATCGATCGCCTCGTCAAGCAGGCTCATCTGCTCGGTGTTGAGCTGCTCGCTACGCCGGCCAAATTGCTGGCGCCTGAGCATGGAGAACTCGTGAGTCAGAGAACTCGTGAGTCAGTTGGTCGATGCGAGTTTGCCGGTAATGCAGTTCCCGTTCTAACTCATCGATTTCTCTGCGTTTCTCCGTCACTTCTTGGTCCTTCGCGTGGACCTCGACGAGCAGTTGCGCTGCAAGGGGGCGCGCAACTGCCTCTGGACTGAGGTCGTCGAGGTCGGCAGGCGGGTTCATGCAGACCAGTCTGCCAGCACCTCGCCCACGCGAGAAGCAGAACTGTATACGTCACCTTCGACGTGTCAGATGATGCGTATCACGCCATCCTGGCCGATGCGTTGCCAAGGCAGCCCCAGGCACCAGGCCCGCCAACTGTCCGTGCGTGAGCACCTGCTGCTTGGGCTCGCTGCCAGCGTGCGGCCAGACGAACTGCCCCCCTGATTCAGCCGCCGCGCTGCCAGCCACATACCGATGCCGTCGTGGACGAGAACTTTGATGCGGTTGGAGCGGCGGTTGGCAAACAGATAAACATGGTGTGGATGCGCGGCGCCGAATACCTTCCTACGCACGCCAACGCGGTGTCGAAGCCCGCTCGCATGTCCAGCGGATCGACTGCCAGCCAGGCTATGCTTCGGCATCCCACAGCGCGATAGCGGCTTCTTGAACATGACGCTGCCATTCCTCGCAAAACGCGCTAATCTGCCCGTACGGTGAGTTAGAGCGCACGATGCGGGATTTGCTGCGCGCCGGCCTTGGACGGGCCAGCAGAGTGCCGAGCGCACCGAAGCCGGCGGCTAATTGTGCGTCAAAAGTAGAATGAAAGAATGGGCTTGCAGGGTCTCGTCGCTTTGGGAGATCGCACCGTACACGCTGTGTGCGCTGCCGTGCTCCGTTTGCCATTGCACCACCGCGAGATCCGCGCAGGACCAATGATAGCGGCCCTCGAGCTACGTGAAGAAACTGTTCGACGAGATCGTAGTGCGGCCCATCAGCGTGGCATCAAAGTGTCTAATGAGCGCGTCTTGCCAGGTGACGTAACTGAACACCGACTGTCGGGTGGTCAACTCTTGCTTGCGCGTGACTGAATTCCGGTATTCGCCGTAACGCGCTGAATCTGCGCGAGCGCGCTCCATGCACCGCGGTTCGCGCTCGACCCGTCGTAGTCGTATTCGAGTGTGACCGAAACTTTGCCCGGAAAAGTACGCGTAAAGCCCGTCGCGAGTCGCGAATGGAAGCTATCGCCCGTGCCAGGTCCATCCGCGAGAGCCTTGTCGCGCCCGCCGGCATATTCGAAAAAGAAAACCGTGGCATTGTCGAGCAAGACGGTCGCGTCGACCCTGAATTGCGGCGAAATATCCGTGTCGCCATACAACAGCCCACTCAGGAGAAAACGTGCCGAAAAGACGCTGTGTCCCGCTGATCATGTACCGCCATTGTCGATTCGTCGCACCAACGTCCCGATTGAAGGCGGCGTCGCTCGGCGACCGGCCAAACGCGGCGAGACGAGCGCGCTCAGCGAGCCGTCGTCCCACAGGACTTGGCTACGCAGCATCACGCTGCCGAGCCGATTATCGCGCAAATTCGCCGGATCGATCGAGACAATCGAGCGAATCGCATCCGCTTTGAAGAAATTGGTTGGATTGAATCCCGATGCAACGCCTTCGCACAAATTGATTCGCCCCGCATCGACAAGCGCCGATGGACTCGCCTGCCAACTCACGTAAATCTGCTTTAGAGTGTCGACCGCGTTGTAGTTACCGCTTGCGTCCCGCCAGCCCGCATCGAGCCGGTTTCGAAAAAAACACGCGCCAGCCGCCTGTTAGTGCAGCATCGTAGGACAGAGAAGAAGCGACTCGTATCGTATCGTTCAAATCTCTTCTGTCCGCCTGGCTCACGGTATTGTAATTAGCCGCCGCGGTTTCGAACGACCCGCGCCAATTACTCGGCGCCGATACCGTTGCTGTAGCCGTATCGGCAAGACTCAAGGCTTGAGCATCAGCGTCGGGCAACGCGCGCGCGGACGTCACGCACAGCATGCTGGCCGCAAGCCACGCGCTTTTCCAAATACGGCGCATCGCTCAATTCAGATTGAAGCGGGCTAGGTAATCGCGCTGCATCCACGAATCGGGAATATCTCGCCACGCATAGTTCGAATATTGCATGACGGTCACCCAGCCGGGATCGAGCCCATCGATGATGACGATCTCGGTCGGCCGCGTAGCACCCAGTTCCTCTTGGAAGCGCCGAAAATAAGAGACCTTCAGCACGGTGCCGCTTTCAGCAAAGAAGCGCGCCTTCACGGGAGGCTTGGTTTCGCTGTCGAGCTATAAGTCGATCGAATGATAGGTCGCTTCGGGCGAGAGCGCCGTCAACGCCAGCTTGTAGCAATGCTTCAGTTGCGGCGAAATACGGACGCTTGCCTGGCTGGACGGATCGTAAAACCAGAGGTCGGAGCCGCTTTTCAGTAATAGCTTGTTGATATCGCGCGCCGGTGCGTCGAAGTGGATGAGGCTGCGATACTGCCCGCCATCGGCATCGGTTTTCGAATAGACCGTCAACATGCCGGCCTTGGTGAAACTCGATCAGCGTTGTGATCAAGCTAAACGGCTTACCAGGATTGCGAATGGCATCGCTTTCCTCCAGCAGTTGTTGGGCACTCGGCGCAGCCGTCGCGGAAACCGAGAGGCAGCACAGCATGGCGGCCAACCAATGTGGAAATGCGATTCTTATGAGGGCTCCGATGAAAAATATCAAATCACGAGAAACGCAGCGCCGCGACGATAGGCATGCGAGAAGCGCGTCGCGACGGAAGCCAGGCCGAAGCCGTCGCCACCAATAAAATGCCAAGCGCATTTCGCAAGATCATCCCGGTCGCAAGATCATCCCGGTCTTGCCCCAAACCCGCACCGTCAGCGCCGCTGTCCGTCCGGCCGGGCGGAGCCCAGTGCAAGCCCGCGTGATTGATGAATGCGGCCCCCCCGAGCGCAATCAATGTGCCGATGACGGCGCCACACAGCCCGAGCAAAAATCCTTCGCACACGAAAATCCGACGCACGCCCGTATCGCGCAGACCAATTGCGCGCAGCGTTCCGATTTCCCATGTGCGCTCCATGACGGCCATATTCATGGTGTTGCCTACCGTGAACATCACGACGGTCGCGATCAAGATCGCGATAAAACCGAATACCGCGCGCGTTGAACATGTCAGTGATCTGCCTGTATTGCGGGTTTAGCGTGGCAAAAATCGAGCGCATCGCTTCCGGGCATTCGACGTAGCAGCGAGTCAGTCGTGCGCGTGCACGTCCGATTTCCGCCGTGTAGTTCAATTGCACGACGATCGAGGTCACACGCGGCTGCCCGCCGCCGTAGACCAAGCGCTGTGTCTGGGCCAGATGCAGCTGCACATACATGTCGTTGACGTCATTGACGCCCTGCTTTTGCGCGGAGACCACATCGAGTTGTGCGACGTTCGGCGTGCCGTAGGCATTGGACGTAAGCAGTTGGATCTGCGCGGCCAAAGCCAAGTGCGCGGATCCATGTAGCGCACGCGATTCGTCCGCGACAAGCTGCACGAGATCATCGGGTCGCATTTTGCGAAGTCACGTAAGGAGCCGACTGCGGATCGCGGCAATCGGGCACCTTCAGCACTGCACATAGGCGCAGCACCCGCGCGATACCGGTGCCGATTACGATGGCATTGGGCGCGGTGTCGACGCGAGCGCGAGCGGGCCGGAACGATTCGGAAAGCCATAGTCGTCCCATTGACGCATCTTGCTCTGCTCATCCACGACGATCCCGCTACCGAAGACGGTCCGCGACACGCCCGCCGCGAAATTGCCTGCAATACCGTTGACCGCTAGGACCGGCGTGACGACGGTGATCATCGAGCGCAGTTCAGGGTCGGCGCGTACCGCATCGACGATCCGAGAATAATCGACGATGCCGTAGGAAACGGGATCCCCGCTTCCGTACAGGAAATAGCCTCGGCGTTGAATCTGCAGATGGCCGCCGTACCGGACGTAACTCGTCTGCAAACCGTAATTTATATTGCGCGTCAAGTTTCGAAAAACCAGCACCCAAGTCTTCACAACAGTGCCTCCTGCGCATGATGCATCCGTTCGATCGAACCGATTTCTCCATCGCGGATGCTGACGACGTCGTCAGCCGACGCGATCAGCTGCGGGTCATGTGACGAAAAGACGAATGACGTCGAGCGCTCACGCTACATTTTGCGCATGAAGCCGATGATCGCCGCGCCGGTCGCGCTGTCGAGATTGGCGGTAGGCTCGTCGGCCAGCACCAAGGACGGGCGCGTCACCAACGCGCGCGCGATCGCGATGCGTTGTTGTTGGCCACCCGAGATCTCCCCGGGCCGGCGGTGCGCATGCGGCGCGACGCCGAAGGCCTCGAGCAGTTCGGTGACATGCGTCGCTTCGCTTTCGATACGCCGAGCAACGTGAGCGGGTACTCGACGTTTTCGTAAGCGCTCAGGACCGAAATCAAATTGAACGACTGAAAATACCAATCCGATATGCAGCGCACGGAAATCTGAGAGTGCGGCATCGCTCAGCGTTTCGAGCGCCTGGCCGGCCACTACGACGCTGCCGGTGGTCGCACGATCGATCCCGCTGAGCAGGTTCAGCATCGTGGTCTTCCCGCTGCCCGACGGCCCGGAGAGTACCGTGAACCGGTTGGATGTAATTTTGACGTAAACATCGCGCAGCGCCGGCACGGTCGCCGCACCGGCGCCGTACGTCCTGCCCACTCCTTGTAAACTGGCCGCTATCACGGACACCTCTCTCCTTCATTGAACGATGACACACTGTAGCTGCGTCGAGGCGTCTCATGAACCGATGCGACGAGTGGCACGAGACGCCGATGGACCGTCCGAGAGCGCGACAAACAGCAACCGCGCTTTCCGCATCCAGGAGAGATCAGGTATAGCCATAGCGGAAATAATGCTTTTCCGTCACCGCCATATAACGACGGCCGCCATTAATCATGGGGTTCGGTGTACGGACGACGGCGTATGCCTCGAAGCCCAACCGCAGATAAAGCCGATGCGCCACGAGCACCGCCGCATGGCTGTGCTCGATCAGGTGTCGATAGGCAATGCGCCGTGTCGGCCAGGCACAACTGCACCAGACGTGTGCCGAGCCCCGACGCGCGAAAAGCCGGTGCAACCTCGAGCTTAGCGATTGAGGGTGCCGGCTTGCTGGCCAATGCTTGCAAGTCCGGCGGCAATAATCGATCATACGCGGTATCGGCGCTGTTCAAAAAGCCGGCGAGTTGCTCGCCTGGACACGCGACGACGCAGGTCGCCGCCTGTTGAGCGAAAAGCCGCCCGAGCCATTGCCGTTCATCGTCTGCGTCGAGATAGTGCCCCTCATATGCGCCCGTGGTGAAACTATCTAAATAGAGCGCCATCAGTTGCGTGCTCCAATTTCGGAACAGCGCTTCGCTTCCGGCATCGATCGTCCAGTCGCTCATCACAGGCTTTTACCGTTCGAGCCGATACGCCGTGCTAACGAGCAGCGAGAGGATCTCACCGATCCCACCTTCTTGAGCGGCAGGCCCGCCGAATCAAAGCCGTGGTTCTTATAAAAGTACTGCCCCACAGATCTTTCACCTGGCGCTCGACCACGATCACATCACGGTCACGCGGTGCGGTGTCGATGATGCGCTGGATCATTTCGACCTTGTTCATGGTATGGATCGACAACACGATGATGTCGCATTCGCCATAGTCGAACGTGGCACCGTCACCATAGCGCAGATCGATCGCCTCGCGCCTGAAGTTGTCGGGATGCTGGCCGATTAGGAAATTGCAAAAGTTGCGTCCATCCTGAAGCGATTCCTCGGATATCTCGAGACAGATAATGCGCGCGTCAGTGAATCGATGCATAAAGAGTACCGAAAGCGGCATGCCGCCCGAACCCACCATGTAAACCGTCGAATCGCGGTTCATTCCGGTCAGGAAAATCTCCGTCCGCGCCAGATGCGTCGAGACCTCATCGGCCGAATACCGGGCGGATAGATCGATAGGCGCTAGGCCGGCGGCTTCGCGCATGGAATTGATCGGGGCCTGTGGCGGCCGGTGCATCGCCGCGCAGATCGTGAATCAACCCAAATCCACCGGGTTCGAGGAGATCGAACAGGTGAAGGTATGCATGCGACGCGTCTACGCTCCGGTACTACGACGCGTTCCGTCTCGGCGCACGGATGAACGCTAACGAAAGCGAACTGGGCGAATGCTTCGTCACGGGCAAGACCAACCCACCGTACGTACCCGTCTGGCTTCCCATTTCGAGCAGAGTGCCGCCGGTTACGCCGTGGCGCAACATTTCCTGTGCGACGCGGCTCATCAGCACACTATTCGCCTGGGCGGCGAGCGCGCCTACCGGACGTTCGTCCACACCCGCCAGCGCACGGGGCGACATATCGGTTCGCATCGAAGTCTCCTTTATCATGAGTCGGCCTGATCTGCCGCCATGACCGGGGCGGGCCGGTTGCGAGCATTCAAGCAGCATTCAAGCGATTGACCAGCCAGACGAAAATCGCGGCATAGATCAATTGCCGCACGATGCTGACGATCCCCATCGTCGCGAACAAATCGACGACCGGCGCTTGTCGCATCACTTCGAAGTAGACAGCCCCCGGCTGTGACGATCAAGCTGAAAAAGAGGTTCAGCCACATGGCGTAGGCGGGCCGCTCGATGATCTGAAAGCATCCCGCGACGAAATTGATCAACAAATAGCTCGCAATGAAAAGCGGGCCGTAATAATTGAGCAGCGAAATGGCTTTGTTAAGGAAACTCTTTGTAACTATTGAGCGTAATGTCGCTTAGGAATGCTTTGATATTAGCTACGACCTAGAAGTATCGCAATGACGCAACTTTATCTCGGCTTGAACCTGTCAACCAAGCGCACGCGCAAGCGGGATTTTGGGGAGCAGATGAGACAAGTGGCGCCGTGGTCGCGGTTGATTGAGCTGATCGAGCCGCATT
>LELG01000162.1 GCA_001045575.1 Candidatus Burkholderia pumila | reverse complement strand
TGCATTACACCCCCACGTATTCGTCATGGCTCAATCAGGTCGAGAACGGGTTTGCCCGCATCCAGCGAGACGTCATCACGCGCGGGATATTCAACAGCATCAAAGATCTCGACAAGAAGCTCATGCGTATATCCGCCAATACAATAAGCAGGCTGTCCCACTGAAGTGGAAGTATTCCGATCCAACTCGACGAATCCAGGGCAATTCATATGGCTCAACCGACTAAATCTATGATCCACGATGCATAGCATTCATGTCATTGTCGGGTTGCGTGCAATCTGGACAAAATGGCCATGCGATTCGGACGCATTCGACTTAAACGACACCTACTCATATGCTATTTTGCATCATATTCGCCCATCCCGCAGCAAATTAGCAGTCGGGATGTGGCTTTCTCTTCAGTTTGTCTTATATTTTCAACGCAATGACTTCAGAACCCACCCCTTTCGGAAGTTCCGCGCGAAGCCGCGCCGAGCGAAACGAACATCCGCGCACTTGTGTGGAAAACTTTATGCATGGAACCGGCGCTGCGCATCGCCCACAGTCTGCAGTTGAGCAAGTTTGGATAGGACTATCAGATTCCTGCCGAGCAGCAGGAATTGCTCGCGGCGCTGAAGCGTCAGCGCACGGGTTCGGATGAATCCGTGCCGCGTTTTCCGGAACAGCCGGTGGGCGAACCGTTTCCGGCTAACTAAGTTTATCAGCAGCGGATGGATGAGGACTGAACCCTCCAAGCGCTCCAGCGTCTGAGCGCGGCGTCATCGGATTCGCGGATCGACCCAGCGTTCGCCGTGCTCGGCCTTCTCTTTCTTCCAGAACGGTGCCTGCGTCTTCAGATAGTCCATTACGAAGGCGCAGGATTCGAGTGCTTCGCCGCGATGCATCGCTGTGATCGCCACGAGCACGATCTGATCGAGCGGCTTCAGTTTCCCTACGCGATGCACGATTAGCACGTCCGATCCAGGCCAGCGCTCGCGCGCTTGCACGGCGATTGCTTCGAGCGACTTCTCCGTCATGCCGGGATAGTGCTCCAGCTCTATCGTTTCGACGGTGCTACCTTCGTTGAGATCGCGCACCGTGCCGACCTTCGGATTGTCGGCGCGCAATGCGGTCACTTCCGCGCTGATGTCAAAGTCGACTTCCTGTACGCGAATTTTCATGTCAGCCACCCGTGACCGGCGGGAAGAACGCGATCTCACAGCCATCGGTGATGCGCTGTGCGGCGTTCGTCATCACATGGTTGCAGGCCATGCGCAGCACGCGGCCTTCCGCGAGTGTTTCCGCCCATGCGCCGCCGCGCATGCTCAGCCACGCGCGCATATCGCCAACGTTGACGACCGTGTCGGGCACGTCGACCGTTTCGTTTGCGATG
This sequence comes from Candidatus Burkholderia pumila, assembly GCA_001045575.1. GTDB lineage: Bacteria > Pseudomonadota > Gammaproteobacteria > Burkholderiales > Burkholderiaceae > Caballeronia > Caballeronia pumila. Next base: position 6,340 of record LELG01000162.1, on the reverse strand, counting down.
CCCAGCGACTCGCGCACGCTCGCAAAAAACCTCAGTTCGATTCTCATTGATTCTTTACCGCAGCAATTCTGAAAATAGGATGAAGCGGACCGTCTCGCCCGCGCTGATCGCGTGATTCGGCGGATTGTCGATCAGGCCATCGCCCTAGACGGACGGTCGATGTCAGCACGGCCGAGCTCTGGTTCGGGAACAGGTCGAGACCGCTCGCATCGTTGACGCGGGCAGGAATTCGTTGTGGCGGTCGCCTTTCTTTTGCGTGAAGTCGGCGCGCATGGAATAGACGCGCGGTGCGACGTTTTCGACGCTCTCGCGAGTCTTAGTAAAAACGGCCGCACGAACAGCAAAAATGTGCAGAAGTTCGATACCGGATTGCCCGGAAGGCCGATGAAGTACGCTGCGCCGAGATCACCCGGATCACCGCCTGCCGCTTCAACGCGCCGCACCGCGCCGAACGTCAGCGGCTTGCCAGGTTTCATTGCAATCTGCCACATCGAGATGCGGCCTTCCGCTTCGACCGCCGGCTTCACGTGATCTTCCTCGCCGACCGACACGCCGCCACACGCCAGAATCAGATCGTGGCCGAGTGTGGTGCGGCGCAGCGTTTCGCGCGTCGCGCATCCGACCGATGCCGCCAGTCCCATCGCCTGCGGCATCATGCGCGTGCCCGCCGGCAGAATGACTGAGCCGCGTTCGATGTCCGCGCCCTGCTTCATGATCCATTTTGTCTGCAACGAGCGCTTGCTCGAACGACACGCTTCCATCGTCCAGTCCAACACAGTTGCCATTTCCTGCATCACCACCGTATCTGCCCCGGGTAAGCACCTTCGCGCCGTTGAAAATGGCGCGCCGCCGTGCCTTCTTCGAGCGGTTGCGCCGCGTGTCCCGCCGGAATCCGTTGCGATACCTTCAGCGTCATCGGCGCGTTCGCAAGGTCGGAAGCTCGGACGGCATAGCCATCCATCGAACTGGTATGCATGGGGGACGTCGAGCGGCGAGACGTCATCGGCGGCGAGCACGCGGTTCAGCGCGTCAAGCGTATCGATGCGTTCGCGCCCGTCCACGCGCCGCGCGGCTTCGAGCAGAAGGCCGAGCGCTTCGGCGGTGGCGAGCATCGGCAGGGTTGCTTGCGGCAGGCGTGGAGGACATGAGTATTTTTGAGCGCGAAGATTCAGCATATTGTAGCGATACGGTTCATTCTTTACGCTCGGCGCGCGGCGGAATGCCATCGAGCTGGTGTTACACTCGCACCACACTTCCCACGTCGATTTCCATGAAATTTTGCTCCGTCTGTGGCCACGAAGTAGCCTTGGCCATTCCGCCCGGTGACAACCGCGAGCGTTTTGTCTGCGGCAGTTGCGGCACCGTTCACTATCAGAATCCGCGCAACGTCGTCGGCACCGTGCCGGTGTGGGACGACAAGGTGCTCCTGTGCTGCCGCGCGATCGAACCACGTTACGGCTACTGGACGCTGCCCGCCGGTTTCATGGAAATGGACGAGACCACCAGCGAAGGCGCTGCACGCGAGACGCTGGAAGAAGCCGGCGCGCGCGTCGAGATTCAAAGCCTGTTCACGCTCTTGAACTTGCCGCGCGTGCATCAGGTGCATATCTTCTATCTGGCGCGTCTGCTCGATATCGAAGTCGATGCCGGCGAGGAAAGTCTGGAGGTGCGCCTGTTCGAGGAAAGCGAGATGCCGTGGGACGAGATCGCGTTTCCGACCGTCGGCCAGACCTTGCGTTTCTTTTTCGCCGATCGCGCCGCGGGCAACTTCACGCTGCATACGGGCGATATCTTCCGCACGCTGCGCGACAGGCTGATCGATTTTTCATAGCGCAACGACCGCACATGGTTCCGTGGCTCGCCCATGACGATCCGTTCCCGCCCGTCGAGCGCGCGCTCGACGGGCTAGCTGCACACCGGGCTTGCTTGCCGCCAGCGCGGATCTGCTGTCCTCCCGTCTTGTCGATGCCTATTCGCACGGCATTTTTTCCCGTGGTACTCGGACGGCCAGCCGGTGCTCTGGTGGAGCCCCGATCCGCGCATGGTCCTGAAACCCGCCGAATTCAAAATCTCCAATTCGCTGCGCAAGACGCTGAAGTGCGTTGTACGCAACTCAGTCTGGGAAGTGCGCGTGGACCACGACTTTCCCGCCGTCATGCGCGCGTGCGCCGAGACACCGCGCGAAGGCCAGCGCGGCACGTGGATTACATCGGAGATCGTCGAGGCTTACACGACGCTGCACCGCTCGGGGCGTGCGCACAGCATCGAAACATGGTTCGATGGCGTGCGTGTCGGCGGCTTGTATGGCGTGTCGTTCGGGCGGATGTTCTTCGGCGAATCCATGTTCGCGCACAAGACCGATGCGTCGAAAATCGCGCTGTCGGCACTCGTCGGACACTTACGCCGCCACAAAATAGAGATGATAGATTGCCAGCAGAATACGCCGCATCTAGTGTCACTGGGCGGCCGCGAGATCCCGCGCCGCGTGTTTGTCGCGCATCTGAAGCAGGCAATCCCGCAGCCCGCCATCTCCTGGGGCTTCGACAAAACCGCCTTGCTCGCGGTGCTGGCCCGCAAATAGCTTGAGCAAGCTCGCCTGTGACTGAAAGATGAAGCACCGAACGAGACACGACACGCCGAGCCGGCCCGTGCCTTGAGCCCTGAGGCAGCGCCTGCCGGAAGCCAAAACGAGAGCCGCCAACGTGACACACCCGAACGAGCTTCCGCTGTCCCCCCTTTCCGCGCTGCAATTCTATGCAACAGCGTCTTACCCTTGCAGCTACCTGGAAGGGCGCGTGGCGCGCTCGCAAGTCGTCACGCCCAGCCACCTCATTAACTCCGACGTCTACACCGAATCCGTGAAAGCCGGTTTCCGGCGCTCGGGCATGTTCACGTATCGTCCTTATTGCGATGGCTGCCGCGCCTGCATTCCAGTGCGCGTGCCGGTCGCGCGCTTCGAGCCGAATCGCGCGCAGCGGCGCATGTGGAAGCTGCACGGCGATCTCGTGGTGAGCGTCGCGCCCCTGCATTACGACGAAGAGCATTACGCGCTGTACATGCGCTATCAGTCGGCGCGGCATGCGGGCGGCGGCATGGACCGCGACAGCGGCGACCAGTACGAGCAGTTTCTGCTGCAAAGCAGGATCAATTCGCGCCTGGTCGAGTTCCGCGAACCTTCCGCCGACGAGAAACCCGGCGCGCTGCGCATGATCAGCATGATTGATATCCTGGGCGACGGTTTGTCATCGGTCTATACGTTTTTCGAGCCGGATTTGCCGAAGACGAGTTACGGCACGTTCAACATTCTCTGGCAGATCGAACAGGCAAAGAGTCTGGACCTGCCGCACGTCTATCTCGGCTACTGGATCCGCGAAAGCGAAAAGATGGCGTACAAGGCCAATTTCCGCCCGCTGGAAGGCCTCGTCGATGGCCGATGGTCCGAACTCGATCCCATCTCGACCCATTCCGCCGGCGCGCTGCCGATGCCCGGCCGCATCAGCAATCCGAGCCAGCCGAAGTAACGCTGCGGTGAAACACGCGCCTGGACGTCGCCCGATGCGAAACCGCTAAAATAGCGGTCTCAAAAAATAAAATAAGCACGCCCTCGCCGGCTTTCATTTCCGTGTTCAGTTCACTTTATCCGCTCGCGCGTTCGCATCTGTTCAAGATGGACGCGGAAGACGCTCATCACCTGATTCTGCGCATGCTGGGGGCGGCTAGCCGCGCCGGTCTCGCCAATCTGCTCGCCGAACGCGGCCCCGATTCGCCCCGCACCGTCATGGGCCTCACGCTCAAGAATCCTGTCGGCCTTGCGGCAGGACTCGACAAAGACGGCGCGTGCATCGACGGGCTGGCGGCGCTGGGCTTCGGTTTCATCGAAGTGGGAACGGTGACGCCGCGCGCGCAGTCCGGCAATCCGCGTCCGCGCATCTTCCGTCTGCCGGACGCGAGCGCGCTCATCAACCGCATGGGCTTCAACAATGGCGGCGTCGATCAGTTCGTGGCGAATGTGCAGGCGGCGCAGTATCGCGGGACGCTGGGGCTGAATATCGGCAAGAACGCCGATACGCCCATCGAACGCGCCGCCGAGGACTATCTGTTCTGCCTGGAGCGAGTCTATCCGTTTGCGAGCTACGTGACGATCAACATTTCGTCGCCGAACACGAAGAATCTTCGCCAGTTGCAAGGCGCGGGCGAACTCGATTCGCTGCTCGGCGCGCTGAAGGACAAGCAGCAGCGCCTATCCGATCTGCACGGCAAGCTCGTGCCGCTCGCGCTCAAAATCGCGCCCGATCTCGACGATGAGCAGATCAAGTCCATCGCGGGCACGTTGCTGGCTCAAAAAATCGACGGCGTGATCGCCACCAATACGACGCTGTCACGCACCGCCGTCACCGGCATGAAGCACGGCGACGAAGCGGGCGGGCTGTCGGGCCGCCCGGTGTTCGATGCATCGAACGAAGTGATTCGAAAGCTGCGCGCGGAAGTGGGCAGCGAGGTGCCGATCATCGGCGTCGGCGGCATCTTCTCGGGCGATGACGCGCGAGCCAAGCTCGCGGCGGGTGCATCGCTCGCGCAGATTTATACGGGGCTGATCTATCGCGGTCCGGCGCTCGTCAAGGAATGCGTTCAAGCGCTCGCTTAGAATATAGATATAAGCAAACGATCTGACGGCGTGATTGCAATTTTACTATTTTCGCCGCACATCAAGCAGCGCGGCACGATGCGCATCGGCCTGGAAGGCACGTTCCCGCCGTTCAGCTCGAAAGCGCCGAACGGCGAACTGGTCGGCTTCGATGTCGATATCGCCAAGGCCGTCGCCGCCAAGCTCGGTCTGAAGCCTGAGTTCGTGACGAGGGAGTGGAGCGGCATCATCGCGGGCCTGCAGACTGGTAAGTTTGATGTGGTCGTGAACCAGGTCGGCATCACGGACGTGCGCAAGCAGACGCTCGATTTCTCGCCCGCTACACGTACTCGAACGCGCAACTCATCCAGCGCAAGGACGACACGTGCAACTTCAAGTCGCTCGAAGAACTGAAGGGCAAGAAGCTGGGCGTCGCGCTCGGCACGAACTATATGAACATGGCGAAGGCCGTGCCGAGCATCGACGTGAAGACGTATCCGGGCGCGCCGGAATATCTGCGTGATCTCGCAGCGGGCCGTCTGGACGCCGCGCTGAACGACCGCCTGATGCTCGCCTATCTGACCAAGAACTCGAATCTGCCGCTGCGTCCGAGCCCGAACGTGGGCGAAGGCAATCCGTCGGTCATTTCGTTCAAGAAGGGCAATCCCAAGTTCGCCAAGGCCATCTCGGACACCATGACGCAACTCGAAGCCGACGGCACGTTCATGAAGATTTCGGACAAGTGGTTCGGCATCGATGTGATCAAGCCGGCGAAGTAAGTCCGCGTTCTCACGCGGAGTGAGGACTGCATCGTCACGGTGCCGCCCTTGTTGTTTTCGCGTCCGGTTAATATGTGCCGATTGTTTCGCTTACGTGCACGCTTCTTCTAAATGCCGACGACTTCCCTGCTCGTTCAGTCCGCGCCGGTGCTGGCGCAAAAGGCGCGCTTCTGACGATCAAGTTCGCGCTCTATTCGATGGGCCTTATCGCCGCGGTCGTGCTCGCATTGATGGGCATCAGCCGAAATCGCGCGCTGTTGGGCATCGGCCGCTTCTATGTGAGCGTGATGCGCGGCACGCCGCTGCTCGTGCAGATTTTCGTGATCTATTACGGCTTGCCCAGCATCGGCATTTCGCTGGAGCCGACGCCCGCGGGCGTGATCGCATTGTTGGCGAACGTGGCGGCGTATCTGTCGGAAAGCATGCGCGGCGCGATTCTCGCCATCCACAACGGGCAATGGCTCGCGGCTTACAGTCTCGGCTTGTCGCGCGCGCAGACGCTGCGTTATGTGATCGGGCCGCAGGCGTTGCGTATTGCCGTGCCGAGTCTTTCGAACAGTCTCATCAGCCTGATCAAGGACACGTCACTCGTTTCCGTCATCACCGTGACGGAGTTGTTGCGTTCCGCGCAGGAAGTGACCGCGGCGACGTATCAACCCTTGCCGCTTTATCTTGCGGCGGCGTTCATTTTTATTGGGTGCTGTGCAGCGTGCTCGAATTTGTGCAGCGGCGCTTTGAGAAACGGCTCGCATTGCCGGGACGGCACTGAGCGCCGCTCGTTACCAGGAATCGCAATAAAGGCCGCTAGAATGAACTGCCCCCCAAAAGTTGGACATCGATCTGGCTTTTTGGGGTGTTTTTCATGACGAAGTACAACGAGCAGTTCCGGCAGCAAGTAGTTGATGAGTACCTCGCGGGTGGCGTTGGGACAGAGGTG
>LELG01000161.1 GCA_001045575.1 Candidatus Burkholderia pumila | reverse complement strand
TTGAGTCCGGCGCGAAGGTATTCTTTGCCGACCCGCAAAGTCCATGGCAGCGTGGCACGAATGAAAAACACCAATGGCCTTCTACAACAATACTGTCCAAAAGGTACAGACCTGTCCCGGTGGAGCGTTCGGGAAATCCAAGCCGTTGCTAATACGTTAAAAACCTTGGACGAGTACCTAAAATCTGTTCAACAATCCAGTGTTGCGACGACCGGTTGAATCCGCCCTGTTTCCGTCGATCTCGAATCCGAGTACGGAGAACACGTCTGCGCTCTCCTCAAGGCCGTCCGTCGAAACAGCACGACAGCAGCAAGCGCCCCCGCCCCTGCGCCCCCAACACCAGTCGAACGACGGCTGCATCGGCACCCATCCACATCACCAGACCGGCCATGACCGTGCCGGTCATCGCAAAACTCGCTATGGTCCGCGCATACTCGTTGTTGTCACGAACCTTCATTATAAGGTTGCTTACCAGTCATTCCCGCGAATGACCTTCCAGCAACTATAGATCAACAGCAAGCCGTTCCATGGGGCCACTTTTAACGCAAAGCTTGCAAGTGGTCCTACCCATCAATCGACGTACGGCGCAACAAAACAGCCGCCTGCGCCTCGATCCCTTTCTTGCGCCCAAGATACCCCAACTTCTCGTTGGTCTTCGCCTTGACGTTGACGCGATCGATGCTCTGCTCAAGATCCGCCGCGATGTTCTCACGCATCGCCTCGATATGCGGCGCGAGCTTCGGCGCTTGCGCGATCACCGTGCTATCCACGTTCTGAATCGCGAACCCTGCTTCCGTCACGCGTTTCATTGCCTCGCGCAACAAAACACGGCTGTCCGCGCCCTTGAACTCCGTCGCCGTGTCCAAAAAATGCCGGCCGACATCGCCGAGCGATGCCGCGCCGAACAGCGCGTCCGTGATCGCGTGCAGCAGCACATCCGCGTCCGAGTGCCCGAGCAGGCCAAGCTCGTAAGGAATCGTCACGCCGCCGATGATGAGCGGCCATCCCTCGACGAGCTGATGCACGTCGTACCCTTGTCCGATTCTGAAGTCCATCGATCCAAACCTTGCAGTAGAAATGATGCGTTAAGCCGTGCCGGACAATATCGCGCCCGCGAGTGCGAAGTCTTCCGGATAGGTCACTTTGAAGTTGCGCAGGCTGCCCTGAACGAGTTTCGGCGAATGGCCGAGCCATTCGATCGCGCTCGCCTCGTCCGTGAAATCGTGGCCGTCGTGACGCTCACGCTCGATCGCTTCGCGCAGCATGCCGACGCGGAACATCTGGGGCGTCTGCGCTTGCCACAAGCCATCGCGCGATTCGGTGCGGGCGATGCGTGCGCCCGTAAAAGGCGCATCAGGAATGCTAACTGCAACGCGCTTGAGCGTATCCGCGACCGGCAGCGCCAGAATGCCGCCTACGGCATCATCGCGCAGTTCCGCGACAAGCTTGCGAATCAGTTCCGGCGAGATGCCGGGACGCGCGGCGTCATGCACGAGCACCCAGTCGTCGTCGCGCGCGCCGAAACGGGACTGCGCATTCAGCCCGTTATAGACCGATGCCTGACGCGTCGCGCCGCCGCATCGCTCGACGGCGAAGCGCAGGCCCGCGAAACGGCGCGCATCGAAGTGAGTGTCGTCCGGTGCGAGCACGACGAGGGTCTGCGAGAATTCGGAGCACGCGTCGAAAGCCGCAAGCGTGTAGCCGAGCATCGGGCGGCCCGCGACGGTCTGATATTGCTTCGGCATGGGCGCGCCGGAGCGGCTGCCGGTGCCAGCGCAGGGAATTAGGGCGAACAGGCGGGCGGTCGAGTTAGCAGCAGGCGAAGTCACGGGCGGATCATGGCCGCTTTGAGTGGCCGAGTCAAAGTGAAACCCGGATTTTATAATAGGTCTTTCGCGGCCACTTCCCGCGCGCGCCTCCTGCGCGTCGGTGGCCGGTTCAATGCACACCTTTATGTCCTCCAAAGTCGTCAACGCGCAGTCCAGTTTCCCCGTCGCCCTCGTCAAGGCCGGTACAAGGTTCGCCTTCGACTGCGCCATCGGCTCGTCCGATGCCCTCGCCCTCGCCCGCTACTTCACGGCGTACCGCGAGTCCGTGCCGCTCTTGACGGTCGTTTGCGCGGGCGCGGTCGATGCCCAGCGCCTCGCCGCCGAAATTCCCTACTTCGCGCCGGACGCCCGCGTGCGCCTACTGCCCGACTGGGAAACGCTGCCGTACGACACCTTCACGCCGCATCAGGACCTCGTGTCGGAGCGTCTCGCCACGCTGCACGACCTCGGCGAAGGCCGCTGCGACGTACTCATCGTCCCCGCGGCGACGGCGTTGTACCGCATGCCGCCGGCATCGTTTCTGGCGGCGTATACGTTTTCGTTCACGCAGGGCGAACGGCTCGACGAAGCGAAGCTGAAAGCGCAGCTGACGCTGGCGGGCTACGAGCATGTCAGTCAGGTCGTGCGTCCCGGCGAATACTGCGTGCGCGGCTCGCTGATCGACTTGTATCCGATGGGCTCGCCGCTGCCGTACCGCATCGACTTGTTCGACGATCAGGTGGGCTCCATCCGCGCATTCGATCCCGACACGCAGCGCAGCCTTTACCCGGTGAAAAGCGTGCGCCTCCTGCCGGGCCGCGAATTCCCGTTCGATGAAGCCGCCCGCACCGCTTTCCGCAGCCGCTGGCGCGAAGTCTTCGAGGGCGATCCGAGCCGCTCGCAGATTTACAAGGATATCGGCAATGGCGTGCCGTCGGCGGGTATCGAATACTATCTCCCGCTGTTTTTCGATGAAACCGCGACGCTGTTCCACTACCTGCCGCAAGGCTCGCAACTCGCATTCGTCGGCGATCTCGATGCCGCCATCAAGCGTTTCACGAGCGACACGAACCAGCGCTTCAACTTCCTCTCACACGACCGCGAACGGCCCTTGCTGGAACCGCGCCGGCTGTTCCTGACCGACGACGACTTCTTCACCTTCGCCAAGCCGTTCGCTCAGATCAAGTTCCCGAGCGCTCCGGAAGGCGGCTGGTCGGCACCGCTGCCGGGCCTCGCGCTCGACCGCCAGGCCGACGAACCGCTGCTCGCGCTGCGTCACTATCTCGAACAGACCGAGAATCGCGTGATGCTGGTCGCGGAATCGGCGGGACGGCGCGAGACGATTCAGCAACTGCTTGCGGACAATGGCCTGCGCGGCGAATTGCGTGACACGTTCCAGGAATGGCTCGGCGCGGATGCCAGGTTCACGCTCGGTATCGCCCCGCTGGCGAATGGCTTCTCGCTGCCTTCGGAAAAGCTGGCGATCATCACCGAAACCGAGTTGTACGGCCCGCTCGCGCGTCGCGCCGGACGTTGCCGACAAGAACAAGTCAGCAATGTCGATTCGATGATGCGCGACCTCGCCGAACTCAAGGTCGGCGATCCGGTGGTGCATGCGCAACACGGCATCGGCCGATACATGGGTCTCGTGTCGATGGATTTAGGCGAAGGCGAAACCGAGTTTCTGCATCTGGAGTATCAGAACGAGTCGAAGCTGTACGTGCCGGTGTCGCAATTGCACGTGATCTCCCGCTATAGCGGCGCGGACCCGGAAAGCGCGCCGCTGCATCAGCTCGGTTCGGGACAATGGGAAAAAGCCAAGCGCAAGGCGGCGCAGCAAATCCGCGATACGGCCGCCGAGTTGCTGAATCTCTACGCCCGCCGCGCCGCCCGCGAAGGCTATGCGTTCAAGCTCGATCCGCGCGAATACGTGAAATTCGCGGAGAGCTTCGGCTTCGAGGAAACGCCCGATCAGGCGGCGGCGATCGCATCCGTCATCGGCGACATGACCAGCGGCAAGCCGATGGACCGCCTTGTGTGCGGCGATGTTGGCTTCGGCAAGACGGAAGTGGCGTTGCGCGCGGCATTCATCGCGGTGATGGCGGGCAAACAAGTAGCCATTCTCTCGCCAACGACGCTGCTCGCCGAACAGCACACGCAGACCTTCACCGACCGCTTAGCCGACTGGCCCGTGCGCATCGCGGAACTGTCGCGCTTCAAGACGGGCAAGGAAGTGTCGCAGTCGGTCGTGCAGATCAACGAAGGCAGCGTGGATATCGTCATCGGCACGCACAAGCTCTTGTCGAGCGATGTGAAATTCAAGCGCCTTGGGCTCGTCATCATCGACGAGGAGCATCGCTTTGGCGTGAGGCAGAAGGAAGCGCTCAAGGCGTTGCGCGCCGAAGTCGATGTGCTCACGCTCACCGCGACTCCGATTCCGCGCACGCTCGGCATGGCGCTCGAAGGTTTGCGCGATTTCTCGGTGATTGCAACCGCGCCGCAAAAGCGTCTGGCGATCAAGACCTTCGTTCGGCGCGAAGAAGACGGCGTGATCCGCGAAGCGATGCTGCGCGAACTTAAGCGCGGCGGTCAGGTGTACTTCCTGCACAACGAAGTGGAGACCATCGAGAACCGGTGCACGATGCTCGAAGCGCTCGTGCCCGAAGCGCGCATCGCGGTGGCGCACGGACAGATGCACGAACGCGAACTCGAACGCGTGATGCGCGATTTCATCGGCCAGCGCGCGAACGTGCTGCTGTGCACGACGATCATCGAAACGGGTATCGACGTGCCGAGCGCGAACACGATCATCATGCATCGCGCGGATAAGTTCGGGCTGGCGCAGTTGCATCAGTTGCGAGGGCGTGTCGGGCGTTCGCACCATCAGGCGTATGCGTATCTGCTCGTGCACGATCCGCAGGCGCTGACGAAGCAGGCGCAGCGTCGCCTGGAAGCGATTCAGCAGATGGAGGCACTCGGTTCAAACTTCTATCTGGCGATGCACGACCTCGAAATCCGCGGCACGGGCGAAGTGCTCGGCGACAAGCAATCGGGCGAGATTCACGAGATCGGCTTTCAGCTTTACACCGACATGCTGAACGATGCCGTTCGTGCGCTGAAGGACGGACGCGAGCCTGATTTGAACGCCCCGCTCGCCGCGACGACCGAAATCAACCTGCACGCGCCCGCGGTCCTGCCCGCTTATTACTGCGGGGACGTGCAGGAGCGCTTGTCGCTGTACAAGCGTCTGGCGAACTGCGAATCGAGCGATGCCATCGACGGCATCCTGGAAGAACTCGTGGACCGGTTCGGCAAGATGCCGCCGCAGGCGCATGCGTTGGTGGAAACGCATCGCTTGCGGCTGGCGGCGAAACCACTGGGAATATCCAAGATCGATGCCGCAGAAACAGCGATATCGCTGCAATTCGTGCCGAATCCGCCAATCGATGGCATGAAGATCATCGAGATGGTGCAGAAGCACAAGCACATCAAACTGGCGGGTCAGGACAAGCTGTGCATCGAGTCGCGCAGCCCCTATCTTGCAGTACGGATATCCACGGTGAAGGAGACGCTGCGGGCGCTCGGCGAGCCGGTGAGACAGCCGGTTGCGGCAGCGCGGTAAAGCTTCCGGCTGGTTTTGGCTCCTGCGGGAAAGCCCTTGTTTGGGCTATCATCGAACTCTATCCGCAGGAGTCGAAAACATGTCCCAGATCGCTGATTCGGCGCATCTAAAGGTCCCCTCTTTTTCTTCTTCCGACGCCAAGTCTCCCGCCTCGCTGCCGTGGATCGAACGGCTCGTTTCGATCCACGGCAGCCGCAATCCCAACTTCGGCTTGATCGAAACCGTGCGCGACGAATGGCGGCATCATGCTGTCGGGTCATACGGATTGGTGCCTGTCGATGGTCAGGACTGGCAAGCGACCCTTTCAAGCCCGAAGTGCGCGGACGGCCTGCTCTATGGACGCGGCTCGTGCGACATGAAGGGTTTCATCGGCGCGGCATTGACCATGCTGCCGCAGATGCAGGCGACGAAGCTCGCCAAACCCATCCACTTCGCGCTCTCCTACGATGAAGAAGTTGGCTGCGCAGGCGCGCCGCTGATGATCTCGGACCTGAAGAAGCGCGCGGTTTGGATCCGGACGGCTGCATTGTCGGCGAACCCACGTCGATGCGCCCGATCATCGCGCACAAGGGCATCAACACATATCAATGCAATGCTGCGTGCGCGGCTCCGCGGCGCATTCATCGCTGATGCCGAAGGGTCTGAACGCGATCGAATATGCGGCGCGGTTGATCTGCTACATCCGCGACGTCGCCGATGAATTCTGCGCGCAAGGCCCGTTCGACGAACTGTACGACGTGCCCTTCACCACCGCGCAGACGAGCACGATCAAGGGCGGCAACGCCATCAACACCGTGCCCGTCGAATGCAATTTCCAGTTCGAATTCCGCAACCTGCCGACGATGGACCCGGAGCGTGTCATCGGGCGCATCGAGGCTTATGTGCGTGACACGCTCTTGCCGAAGATGCTGAAAGAGCACGGCAACGCGGCCATCGAGATTACGAAGCTTGCGTGCGCGCCCTGACGGAGAACCAGGAGCAGTGCAACGGCACCGAAGCCGGTTTGTTCGCCAACGCGGGCGTGCCGAGCATCGTGTGCGTGCCGGGCAATATCGAGCAGGCGCACAAGGCGAACGAATACGTGTCGTTTGAACAGCTTGCACGGTGCGAGGCATTTTTTGCGAAGTTTTCACACAGTATGTCTGTCGAAACTCAATCGCGCTGAAATCGAACAAAATGGCCATTACGATACAGCATTCCGACCACACGATCGACGGCATGCCGATCCCCTCGCTCGACGATATCGCCGAGCAGCACATGGCGCTCACGCCCTGGGTCGCGCGCACGCCGACCTTCGAGAAACACGACTTTCCGACGCTGGATGATACGCGCATTACGTTCAAGGCGCGCGGAGCGTTCTCCAATATTTTCGCGCTGACGGACAGCGAACGCGGCGTGACGTGCGTGTCGGGCGGCAATCATGCGGTCGCCGTGGTGTATGCGGCGCCGCACATGGAAGTGGGCGTGAAGGTTATCGTCGTGAAGACGGCAAGTCCGGCGCGCATCGTGTTGTGCCGGAGGTATGGCGCGGAAGTGGTGCTGGCGGAAAAACTCCTCGAAGCGTTCGATATCGTGCGGCGCGTCGAAGCGGAAGAAGACCGCCTATTCATCCATCCGTTCAATGGATATCGCACGATTCTCGGCACAGCGCCACTCGGTTACGAGTGGACGTCGCAAGCGCCCGATCTCGATGCGGTGATCGTGCCCATCAGCGGCGATGCGGCGGCGAATCCATCGATCCATAATATTGGCGTGGAACCAAGCAGCCCGGACGCGATGTGCCGCAGCTTCGCCGCGAATCACCCGATCAGGCTCGACAGCAGGCACAGCATCGCCGATTCGCTGATGGCGCCACATACCGAGCAGTACAGCTACGAGTTGTGCCGCCGGCGCATCGACGAAATCGTCACTGTCTCGGATGACGAACTGCGCAACGGCATGCAGCAACTGTTCAGCGAGATGAAGCTCGAGGTCGAACCGGCGTGCGCGGCGGCGACGTGTTGTTGTTGTGCGGGACGAAAATATGGATGTCGGGACGTTTTCACGACATATGTCCGCGTAAAGCGGCGCTAGTCCATATAGAATTGCACTGGATTCGTCGAATTGGATCGGAATACTTCCACTTCAGTGGGACAGCCTGCTTGTTGTATTGACGGATGTAGCGCATGAGCTTCTTGTCGAGATCTTTGTGAGCCATGACGAATACGTGGGGGTGTAATGCATCGAGACGTTCGTATGGTTAGCCAGAAAAGTTTGAACGACGTCGGTTTTGTGGCTGCTCACGTTGTCGCAGATCATATGAATCTCCTTTCCGGC
>LELG01000160.1 GCA_001045575.1 Candidatus Burkholderia pumila | reverse complement strand
TCCCTTGGCCTTCCATCGTTGCGTCGATAGCCGGGCAACCGATCACCAATCCGAACCGCTGTGTACGGACCCTTATGCGCGGTTGTGTGGGAGGGGCGGGCCGTGAGGCCCGCCCCCTATACCGATTTTGCGGCCTTACGCAAATGCCTGTTCCAAGTACATCCGTATCGGAAACCGGTACGCGGTCCGATGCATGGCCAAGCACTAACATCAACCAGTTAGAATCGCTAATCGGCCTGGTATGGCATTGATGCCGGACACTTGCGAACGATCGTTCACAACCGGCTGTTTTGAGATTGACTTGACGACAAAGCCCCATCAGCATGAAGGTTCTCGATTTAAAGTGCTCGCATGAACACCGTTTCGAAGGCTGGTTCGCCTCGACGGATGCATTCGAATCGCAGTTGTCGCGCAAGCTGGTCGAATGTCCGGTGTGTGCGTCGACGGATGTGAGCCGCATGCCGTCCGCGCCGCGTCTGAATCTGACATCAGCGCGCGGTGAGGCAATGCCGCCGCAGGCAAGCGCGAACGCAAGCGCAGCCGAAACGCCATACGCCGAGGCCATTCAGGCGCACGCGCTGAAGTTCATGCGCGTGCTGATCGAGAAAACCGAGAACGTCGGCGAGCGGTTTGCCGAAGAGGCGCGGCGCATCCACTATAACGAAACGCCCGCGCGCAACATTCGCGGCACGATCACGCCCGAAGACGCGCACGCCTTGCTGGAAGAAGGGATCGATGTAATGCCGTTGCCTGTTCCGGCCGCGCTGAAAGAGCCGCTGCAGTAAGCTTCGACGCGGCGTTTCCGGTGGCCTGTTCAGGCCATGGCAGGAGACACTGCGCATGAATCTCGATTTCCCCCCCCCCCCGAGGACGACGCCTTCCGGGCCGACGTCCGCGCCTGGCTCGAAGCCAATCTGTCGCCTGCACTGCGCGACAAGGTTCTTCACCACAAACGCCTGAATCGCGACGATTACGCCGGCTGGCACAAGCAGCTTGGCGCACGCGGCTGGTCCGTGCCCGCCTGGCCGAAAGAATACGGCGGCCCTGGCTAGGACGCGACGCAGCGTCTATCTTCGATGAAGCATGCGCCCGCGCTGGTACGCCGCCCGTGTTGCCGTTCGGCGTGTCGATGGTCGCGCCCGTGCTGATGAAATACGGCACCGATGCGCAAAAGTTCCGCTATCTCCGCGCATTCTCGATGGCTCCGACTGGTGGTGTCAGGGCTATTCGGAACCAGGCGCGGGCTCCGATCTCGCATCGCTCAGAACGCGGGCGGAGCGGCAAGGCGATCACCACTACATCGTCAATGGACAGAAGACCTGGACCACGCTCGGCCAGCACGCCGACATGATCTTCTGCCTCGTCCGCACCGATCCTCAAGCCAAGAAGCAGGAACGCATCTCGTTCCTGCTCATTGATATGAAGACGCCCGGCATCACAGTGCGATCGATCATCATGCTCGATGAGGATCACGAAATCATGAGATCTTTTTCGATAACATGCCATGCGCGTGCCGCTTGCCAATCTTGTGGGCGAGGAGAATTTTGGATGGACGGGACGATGGCGAAGTATCTGCTCGGGCATGAGCGTACGGGCATCGCACGGGTCGGGCAATTGAAGCGCGAACTGCTGTTCCTCAAGCGCCTCGTGCTCGGCCGCACGAAGCAGGGCAGGCCGCTGCTGCACGATCCGCTGTTCGCCGCGAAAGTCGCCGCGCTTGAAATCGAGCTGATGGCGCTTGAGGTGACGGTGCAGCGCGTCGTCGCAAGCGAAGTCAGCGGGAAGGGGCCGGGCACGGGAGCGTCGATGCTGAAAATCAAGGGCACGGAAGTGCAGCAGGCGCTGACTGAACTGATGGTCGAAGCAATCGGCCCGCAAGCTGCGGCGTTCGATCCCGCTTATCTCGAAGGTGAGCGCGAAACGAGCGTGACCGGCGATGAGGATGCCGCGCCGCTCGCTGCGTACTACTTCAACTTCCGCAAGACGTCGATCTATGGCGGCTCGAACGAGATACAGAAGAGCATCATCGTGCAGATGATGCTTGGCCTCTGAGAAGCGGTGCATGGACTTCAATTTCACCGATGAGCAGCAGCAGTTCCGCGACGCGCTGCGCCGGTATCTCGACCGCGAATATGCGTTCGATGTGCGTCAGAAAATCGTTGCGTCGGATGAAGGTGCGGATCCTAAGCATTGGAAAGCGTTCGCCGAGTTAGGCTTGATAGCGTTACCCGTGCCGGAAGCGCAAGGCGGCTTTGACGGCGGTCCCGTCGATATGCTCGTCGTCGAGCCTTATTGGGCGACGGTCGTGGGCATCGAGGCGTTGAATCTGGCATCAGGAAAAGAGCCTGAGTTGCTCGAACGTGCAGCGCGTGGCGATATTCATATAGCAGTTGCGTTCAACGAACCGCACGCGCGCTATGATCTTTTCGCCATCGAAATCATCGCAAACGGCAACACGCTGACCGGCGCCAAATCGCTGGTCCAGCACGGCGCACAAGCCGACTACTGGATCGTGCCTGCACGCATCGACGAAAAAATTGGCTTGTTCCTCGCCGAACGAGACAAGAGCGCGCTCACGGAATACCGCACGATCGCCGGCCAGCGCGCCGCTACGCTGACGTTCAATCAAACACCAGCAGCTTGCATCGACACCGGCACAAAAACGTTCGAAAAACTAGCCGATTACGCGACCTTCCTGCTTTGTGCCGAAGTGCTAGGCGCACTCGACGCGCTGAACCACGCAACCGTCGAATATACCAAAGAGCGTCAGCAATTCGGCATGCCGATCGCGCGATTCCAGGCTTTGCAGCATCGCATGGTCGATATGCTGATTCACACGGAACAGGCGCGTTCCATCACGTATCTCGCCGCCGCGCGCTACACGAGAGACGACGCTGCAACACGGGCAAAAGCCATTTCCGCAGCCAAAGCGCGCGTCGGTCAGAGCGCGGTGCAGTTGCATGGCGGCATGGGCGTCACAACGAAATGCCCGCCGCGCACTGGTTCAAGCGCCTGTCGATCAAGCGCCTGTCGATCATCGAAACCACTTTGGGCGATGTCGATCATCACCTCGCGCGCTTCGCTTTCGTCACAAAACGGAGACAATGCATGACGTACAGCTACGAAGACTTCAACATAGGCGATGCCGTGACGCTGAGCGCACACACCTTCACTCGCGTGGAAATCGTCGAATTCGCGCGGAAGTACGATCCGCAGCCGTTTCATCTGACCGAGGAGGTGGGCAAGACTTCGCATTTCGGCGGACTCGTCGCCAGCGGCTGGAACACGTGTTCCGCGATGATGGGCATCTTCTGTGCGCGACATGATCGCCAATTCCACGTCGATGGGTTCGCCCGGCCTCGACAATATCCGCTGGCTGAAACCTGTGCGTGTGGACGATACGGTGCGCTTCACGGTACGCGTGCTCGACAAGCGCGTCTCGAAGAAGAGCAAGCCGGATCGCGGCATCGTGGCGACGCGCTGGGAAGCGCACAATCAGGACGGCGAACTCGTGCTGACCGTCGATTCCAACGCGCGCTTCGGACTGCGCCATCCGGAAGCGCAAGCATGACGGCCGCCTCGTTGCAGAGCGCCGCCGATCTGTTCGCGGCGGCGGGCGTCGTACGCTACATCAGCGACTGGACGATGATCGATTAAGTCGCGCGTGAACCGCTTCGCCAACGCCACCGATGATCATCAATGGATCCACGTCGATGCCGAACGTGCGCAACGCGAATCGCCGTTTGGCGGGACCATCGCGCATAGTTTTCTCATGCTTTCACTCGTGCCGATGTGGCTCGCGCAATGCGTGCCGCTGCACGCGCGCATGAGCGTGAACTACGGATGTAACCGCGTGCGCTTCATGTCGCCGGTGCGCGTGGGGACGCGACTGTGCGCGGACTTCGAGATCGAAAGCGCGCGCTTCGCGAGCCCGAACAAACGCATGCAATGGTGAATGCGCCCCGGCTCGAGCCGTCCCTGCACAATCTCGAAGCCGCGTCCCTCGCCGAGCAGAATGTTCGATGCAGGCACGCGCACTTTGAAAGCGTGATGTCCATATGCCCGTGCGGCGCATCGTCGTAACCGAACACGTTCAGCGGACGATGCATCGTGAGGCCCGGTGTATCGGCGGGAACGAGGATCATCGATTGTTGCGCGTGCCTGGGTGCGCGTGTAGCGCGGATCGCCCGCGCCGGACGACCACCACTTGTGGCTATCGATCACGTACGATTTGCCGTCGCGCGTGATGCGTCATCGAATGTTCGTCGCATCCGATGACGCCATTTCCGGCTCGGTCATCAGAAACGCCGAGCGGATTTCGCCGTGCAGCAGCGGTTCGAGCCATTGCGACTTCTGCGCGTCCGTGCCGTAGTGCTCGATGGTTTCCATGTTGCCGATATCGGGCGCATTGCAGTTGAAGACTTCGGGCGCCCACGGCACGCGGCCCATGATTTGGCACAGCGGCGCGTGTTCGAGATTCGTCAGTCCTGCGCCTTTCTCCGATGCCGACAGGAACAGATTCCACAAGTCTTCGCTGCGCGCTTTCTCCTTCAGCGTCTCGATCAATCTAACCGGAACCCACGCATTTCCCGCCGCGCGATTCGCCGCGATTTCATCCGCGTAGGCGTGTTCGTTCGGATAGGTGTACGCGCACTGAAAAAAGCGAGCAATCGGGCGTGCAATGCCTGCACTTTGCGCGTGTAATCGAAGTTCATGCGTTCGTCTCCACCTTCTGCGCATAGCGCCACGCGAGGTCAGCCATCGGTCGGGCGCGTTTTTCGGCGTCGATGGCTTGCGCGCTCGCGGCGGTGCCGTCGGCGACGCGCTTCATGATGCCCTGCAGAATCGCGGCGATGCGGAACATGTTGTAGGCGAGGTAAAAGTTCCAGTCGCCGTCGAGGGCGTTGCCCCCCGTATGCTCGCAATAGCGTTCCACGTAAGCGACTTCGTCCGGAATGCCGAGCGTCTCCAGATCAAGTCCGCCGATGCCGCGAAACTGCGACGGATCGAGATACTGCGAAGTCCGCGAGCGGATAGCCGAGCGTCGAGAGTTCCTAGTCGAGCACGCGCGGTTCGTGCGGATGGAAGATGAGATTGTCGAGCCGGAAATCGCCATGCACGACGCTGATTTTTGCGTGCTGCGCGGCGGAATATGCTGCGGCAGCCAGTCAATCAATCGGTTCATTGAATCGATTTCTTCGGTCCGCAAGGCGACGTATTGCTTGCTCCAGCGTCCGATTTGCCGCTCGAAGTAATTGCCGGGTTTGCCATATGTCTATAACCCTGCGGCTTCGACATCGACCGTATGCAGCGCGGCGATCACGCGATTGGTTTCGTCATAGATTGCGGCGCGTTCGGCGGGCGTCATGCCGGGCAGCGACGGATCCCACAGCACGCGGCCGTCGACGAAAGCCATCACGTAAACCGCGCGGCCGATCACACTTTCGTCCTCGCACAGCGACAGCGCGAGCATGTGCGCGACGGTGATAAGCGCGGTCTCTTTGCGATACCGAATTTCGCGAACTGCGGATAGTCCAGCACGCGTGTCAGTTCGGCAAGACAGCGCGCGTTGATCAGCGCTTCGAGCGCGGCGTGAATCGGCCGCGTGGCGGGATCTTCGAACACGAGGATATCGATCCAGACGTTGGAATCGAGCACGACACGCAGCGGTGGCGTGAGCACGGGCGTGGACGGCGACGCGGGCGCGGCAGAATTTTCCATTCGATAAAATCGGGGATTTACGCAAATAATCGCTGGCTGAGAGCCGGCGAGCCTCCATGATAATCGTTCTCTCGCCCGCGAAATCCCTCGACTACGAGACGCCGCCACATATCAAGAAGCACACCTTGCCCGAATTCGTTGATGACGCCGCCGAACTGATCGACGGCCTGCGCCAACTGTCGCTGCAACAGATCTGCGGCATGATGGGCATTTCCGACCAGCTCGCCACGCTGAATTTCCAGCGCTACGCCGCATGGTCCAAAAAGTCCAACGACAATAATTCCAAGCAGGCCGTGCTCGCCTTCAACGGCGACGTCTATGAAGGCTTTGCGGCGAAGACGTTGTCATCGGCGGATCTGGAATACGCGCAGAATTATGTGCGCGTGCTCTCGGGCTTGTATGGGCTGCTGCGGCCACTGGATTTGCTGCAGCCGTATCGGCTGGAAATGGGCACGAAGTTTCCGAACGCGCGCGGCAAGGCTCTGTACGCGTTCTGGGGCGAGCTCATCACGGAAGCGCTGAACGCGCAGCTGAAAAAAACAGCGTGGCGCGCGGGTGCTGGTGAATTGCGCATCGGAAGAGTATTTCATGTCGGTCAAGCCGAAACTGCTCGATGCGCCCGTCATCTCGCCCGTGTTAGAGGACTGGAAGGGCGGCCGCTACAAGATCATCAGCTTCCACGCATAGCGCGCGCGGAATGATGGCGCGCTATGCGGTACAGAATCGCATCGACGAGCCGGAAGGGCTCAAGGGCTTCGACAGCGCCGGGTATGCGTTCGACGCGAAGGCATCGAACGATACGACGTATGTGTTCCGCCAGCGTATCGCCGAATAAAGCGCGGGCGTCTGGCAAGAGTAACAGTAAGGAAACAACGATGAGCATCTCCATTTCAAGCAACTTCGACGCGGGCGCGATCGAAGTCGTCAACGCCGACAACGCAGCGGATATCCGCCTGCGCGTGTGCGCGGACAGTCACGCGGATTTCGCGCAGTAGTTCTACTTCCGCGTGTCGGGCGCGCGCGGCGAGCAACTCGTGATGCATTTCGAGAACGCGGCGCAATGCGCGTTTTCTGAAGGCTGGCGATTTGGCAGTGGCGAGCTATAACCGCGTGAACTGGCCGCGGGCCGACTTCATACGATGGCCGCGTGATGACCATCGACCATACGCCGAATTTCGCCCGCATTTATTACGCGTATTTCGAGCCGTATAGCGAGGAACGTCATTCGGAATTCCTGGGCGCGGTCCAGCAGATGCCGCACGCCGCGCTGACCAAACTCGGCAGTACTGTGCAGGGCCGCCCGATCTCGCTGCTCACGCTTGGCCTTCCGGACAATAGCCGCGCCCAGCCGAAGAAGAACATCTGGATCATCGCGCCCAGCATCCGGGCGAAACGATGGCGGAACGGTTCGTTGAAGGGCTCGTGAAGCGTCTCGCTGGCTGGGGCGACTGGTCCGGCGATCCGGTCGCGCGGTGTTCCATATCGTGCCGAACATGAATCTGGACGGCAGCATGTTCGGCAACCTGCGCACCAACGCGGCGGGTGTGAACCTGAATCGCGAATGGATAGAACCGAGCGCCGAGCGCAGCCCCGAAGTGCTGGTCGTGCGCGACGCGATCCGTCAGCTCGGCTGCGACATGTTCTTCGATATTCACGGCGACGAAGCCATTCCGTACGTGTTTGTCGCGGGATCGGAAATGCTGCAGGGATTTACCGAGAGCCAGGCGAAAGACCAGAAGTCCTTCGTCGAATTCTTCAAGCAGGCGAGTCCGGACTTCTAGGACGTGCACGGCTATGAGTCGAGCAGGTATCAGACAGACGCGCTGAAGCTGGCGTCGAAGTACATCGGCAATGAGTACAAGTGCCCGTCGCTGACGCTGGAGATGCTGTTCAAGGACAACGACAATCTGCCGGATGAACGCGTGGGCTGGAACGGCGAGCGCTGGCCGGCTACGGGGCTGTCACGATGGCCAACGCACTCAAGAAGACCGTGACTGACTTGCCTGCTGAGTTGTGGCGATCATTGACTTGGGATCGTGGCAAGGAGCTATCCGATCATGCCCGCTTCACTGTTGAGTCCGGCGTGAAGGTATTCTT
>LELG01000016.1 GCA_001045575.1 Candidatus Burkholderia pumila | reverse complement strand
CGCTCGCCCTGTTCGGCAACGCCTTTTATCCGGTTCTTGTTCATCGGCTCGCAGTTTCGCTTCACGCTTCCTCCCCACGATCAGTCGCCCTTTCGCAGTTGCGCTTCGCTTCATTCGCTGTGACCAGCTTATGGCGGGACTTGCACCCACGAGTGTGCGCCCATGCTGGGCGCACACAAAATAATAATAATAATAATGGCGCAGCTCGTGACGAGCTGCGCCATTATTATTTTATGCGATCAGGATGCGGATCACCACGCGTAACCCACGCCCGTGCCCCAGTAAGAACCGTCCCAGCCGCCGCTGGAGTAACCGCTGTACACGCTTACCGGCAGCGTGTAGTAGTTCGACATAATCTTCACGTCATTCCCCATCTGCGCCGCTTTCTGCGATTCCGCCAGCGCCTGCTTGTCGATGACGTTATACCCGTGCCATCTGCTGCTCGGGCATGAGCTGCTGCGGCGGCATTGGTGTATTCGGCAGGCGGCTGTAGATGGACGACGGGCCCGGCGGGTCCATCGCGCAGCCGGCCATCATCAGCGCAGCGCCCGCAGCAATGCAGGCGCACCTTTTCCAATTCTTCATAATCGACAACCTTCCGGCGGGCCGGTGAAACGAGTGCTGGAATCAGTCCGGCCCGTCGCGTTTCAATGACCCGATGCCGGACTCACTCTGATTCCTTTCGAAACGAAAAGTTGCGCCACATCGACCGGATCGAACTCATAGCACTGGTTGCAGAACTCGCAGTGCACTTCCACGCTGCCGCGTTCCTCGATCACGCTATCCACTTCTTCACGGCCCAGCATCTTCAGCATGCCACCGACCTTTTCACGCGAGCACGTGCACTGAAAGCGCGCTGGCGCAGGCTCGAAGTGCTGCATTTTTGTTTGCCAGAACAACCGCTTGAATACCGTCTCCGGCTCTTCTTTCAGCAATTCCTCATTCGAAAGCTGCTGCCGAGATGGCAGACGCGCTGCCACGTATCGGAATCGTGTTCGCCCGGATGCGGCACGATACCGCCATCGCCCGGCAGCTTCTGCAGCAGCATGCCGACGGCGCGGTTGGTGTCCGCCGTCAGCCACATGCGCGTGTCCAATTGCTCGGAGTGATGCATTACTGTTCGAGGACTTCGGACATCGACGAGCGGGCCGTGCTCGCCCGACAGCGGCAAGATGCCCTGATACGGTTGCTGCCCCGGCTTCTTGTCGGAAGGATAGAACATGATGACGCAGCGCCCGTGGCCATTGCTGTTTAGCAGATCCGACAGCGACATTTCCTGATCGAGCTAATGCTGCGCGCCCTCGGCGAGCTTCGCGGTGGCGCGCATCGACAGCGTGGAACTGCACTACCAGCATCTTCACGGGACCGTCGCCGTAGATCTGCATGACAACAAGCGTGCCGTCGAACTGGAGATTGGCCGACAGTGACGTTTTCGCCGATATTTAGCGGATAACCCGGGTCCGCGTGCAGCACTGCATCTTCCTGGACGTTACTGTTTTTGCCGGCGACGATCGGTTCGTTGTCGCCGCGCAGCGTGGCGACAGGCCACACGCTCGTGTTTTCGTCGAGCGTCAACGCGGCCGATGATGGTTGCGGCATCCGCGAGAAATACATTTTCGTGGATGTTGGGGGCGTATTCGCCGAGCTTGTAAATGGCCACTGTGTCTCCTGGATGCGGGGTTTTGCCGCTGCGAGGAAGGCTGGATCGTTGCGCATTGCGCGACACTCGCCTAGATTGCTATTTTAGCCGTTTGCGGCGAAATACCGCCGCGCACGCCGTTTTATGGACCTTTTTTCGATGCAAAACCCCGCAATTTCTGCCGATCTCGCCGACTGCGCCCGACGTGCTGCTCTGGAAATCCTTCGCCTGTCCGAACCGGCCGAAAAAGCCCAGGCGCGTGCACTTTACGAGCGAGACCGGTGCCACGCCGGTGCATACGGATTCAAGGCTGGTGAAACCCGACGGCCTGCCCGAACGCCGGACGCGCGGTGCTGCTGTACGCGCTGGCGCACATCGAATTCAACGCGATCAATCTGGCGCTCGATGCCGTCTGGCGCTTTTCGTCGATGCCCACGGCGTTCTATCTTCGACTGGTTGAAAATCGCGGCGGAAGAGGCGTATCTATCATTGGTGCTGACCGCGGGTCCGAAGGAATTCGGCCCGCTTACGGCGACTTCCCTGCGCACGCGACGGCCATTTGGTAAATGGCGCAGAGCAAGCACGAGGACGTGCTCGCGCGCATGGCGCTCGTGCCGCGCACGCTGGATGCGTCTCCGCCCATCCGCCGCTGTCTGGTGCAGGCGAGCGATCACGAGTCGGCGGCGATTCTGGACATCATCCTGCGCGATGAAATCGGGCATGTGTTGATCGGCAATCACTGATTCCGCTTTCTCTGCGATGCCGCGAACCTCGATCCGCATCCCACGTACGCGCGGCTTGCCGAGCAATATCACGCGCCGAAACTGCGCGGCCCGTTCAATTTCGAAGCGCGACGCGATGCCGGTTTCGACGAAGCCGAACTCCGCGCCCTGGCCGAACTCGACGTCGAAACGCAATCTCAAAAACAACAGACATCGCTATAATCGAACGATTATTCGTTTTCATGGAAAGAGGCGAGAACATGGAAGATTCGCGCTCCGACTTCATCGATGCGCGCGGCGTGCGCCGCTGGGGCAAGCTCGATGCGCCGATGCTCTTCATGCTGCATGGCTGGATGGACGTCTCGGCATCGTTCCAGTTCGTCGTCGATGCCTTGCAGCTCGACTGGCAGATGCTTCGCGCCGGATGCGCGCGGCTTCTCGGCCTGTCGGACTGGCCGGTGGCGAAGCAGGGCGGCGTCTATTACTTCCCCGACTAATCTCGCCGATCTCGACGCGATCTTCGACCACTACGCGCCGAACGTGCATGTCGATCTCGTCGGCCATAATATGGGCGCGAACGTCGCAATGCACTCACTATGCGAGCGTGCGGCCGCAGCGCGTGCGGCGCATGGTCGATCTGGAAGGCTTCGGCCTCGCCTATTCGCGTCCGTCTCAGGCGCTAGGCCGTCGGCCGTCTGTCCAACTGGCTCGACGAGATGCGAGCGCTGCCCGAACTCCGCGATTACGCCACGCTCGAGGATGTCGCGGACCGCCTGATTCGCACGAATCCGCGTCTGCCGCTCGCGCGGGCGCGCTTCCTCGCGCACCTACTGGTCGCGGGAAGACGCGGACGGGCACCGCCGGCTGCTCGCGGATTCGGCGCCTATAAGGTGCGCTCCGCTGTCGTATCGGCTGGATGAAGTGAAGGCGATCTGGGTGCGCATCGAAGCGAAAGTGCTTGCACGTCGAAGTGAAGAATTCGCCGACGTTCACCTGGCTTGCCGGCGACGTGCCGATTCCCGAGTACAAATCACGCTTCCAATCGATTTCCGACTGGCGCGAAAAATCGTCGAAGACGCGGGCCATATGATTCATCACGATCAGCCTGCGCGCGTGGGGGTGCTGATCGAAGCCTTCTGCGCATGAGAAGCTTGAAGTTTCACATAAAGGCTTCATAAACGAGATGTCATGCCGTTAAAATAAAATGACACTGAACCTTTAGAGCCCGACATGAACGCCGATCTGCACTGCCATTCCACCGTTTCCGACGGTCAGCTCTCGTCCGCGGATGTCGCGGCGCGCGCGCACGCGGGCGGCGTCGAATTGTGGTCGCTCACCGATCACGATCAGCTCGGCGGCGCGCACAAAGCGCGCGCCGCGGCGGAGGCGCTTGGCATGCGTTTTTTGCCAGGCGTCGAGATTTCGGTAACGTGGGCGAGGCGCACCATTCACGTCGTCGGCATGAATGTCGATCCGGAGAACGAAGCGCTGCTCAAAGAGGGCTCGAAGCGACGCGCAATGTCCGTGCGGCGCGGGGCGTCGAGATTGGTGAAGCGCTGGAGGCGATTGGCATTCCGAATTGCTATGAAGGCGCGCTGCGCTTCGTCGACGATCCCGACATGATTTCGCGCACGCACTTCGCGCGGCATCTGGTGCAGGAAGGGTACGCCACGTCCACCTCGGATTGCTTCGCAAAGTATCTCGGCGACGGCAAGCCTGGCTTCGTCGGACATCGCTGGGCGAAACTCGCCGACTGCATGAAGTGGATCCGTGAAGCGGGCGGCGAACCGATCATCGCGCATCCGGGGCGTTACGACTACACGCCCGTCGAATTTGCCGCGCTGTTCGACGAATTCATCCAGATGGGCGGAAAGGCAATCGAATTCGTCACCGGCAGCCACACGCCCGACCAATATCGCGAGTACACTGAGGTCGCGCGCCGCTACGGCTTCGAGGCGTCGCGCGGCTCGGACTTCCACGGGCCGGGAGAAGGGCGCATCGATCTCGGCAAACTGTCGCCGCTGCCCGCCGATCTCAAGCCTGTCTGGGAACGCTGGCTGTAAGCTCGCGCGTCCGTACACCATGCGCATCGTTTTCACGGTGCGCATGGGTCCTTACAACACCGGTTTCATTGCACGCAGATTCCGCGAGACGCGGCCGGCGCCTTCCCACTCATATCGAAAATAAGGCAACAAGGAAAAGGCGTCGCCATGTCTCAGTACTTTCTCATTCGTCAGGACAATCCGCAGCCGCGGCTGATCAATCAGGCGGTGCAGATCGTCAGGGACGGCGGCATCGTCGCGCTGCCGACGGATTCGAGCTACGCGCTGGCTGCGCATCTCGACGACAAAAGCGCGGTGGAACGCATCCGCCGGATTCGCGGCATCGACGATAAACAGCATTTGTCGCTGCTCGTGCGTGATCTTTCGGAGCTGGCTAACTTTGCGATGGTCGATAACTATCAGTACCGGCTGATTAAATCCGTGATGCCGGGGCCTTATGTGTTCGTATTGCAGGCGACAAAGGAAGTGCCGCGCCGCCTATCGCATCCGTCGCGCAAGACAATCGGGCTGCGCGTGCCGGATCATCGGATCACGCTCGATCTGCTGGAGGCGCTGGGCGAACCGCTGCTTGCATCGACGCTGATTCTGCCGCCCGACACCGAACCGCTCAACGATGCCGAGGAAATCCGCGAGCGCCTGGAAAAACAGGTCGATCTCGTCATTGATTCGGGCGCGTGTCCGGCGGAACCGTCAACGGTGATCGATCTTTCAGGCGGCGAACCCGTGCTCGTGCGCGCCGGACGCGGCAGTTTCGAACCGTTCGCCTGATGGCGTAAGTCATGGCGTACGCATCCCGAAAACGCTTCTCTCGTCTGCAGAACGCCGCGTCGCGCGTCTGATCCGGCTTGAGCGCTTGATACAATATCCGCCCTATGGATCCTTGCCTGATACAAACCATCGCGATCTACGCGCTCCCGGTGACCTTTGCGATCACGCTGCACGAAGCCGCGCATGGCTACGCCGCGCGCCTGCTCGGCGAAAACACGGCCTACGTGCTCGGCCGCGTTTCGACGAACCCGATGCGTCATATTGATCCTATCGGCACCCTCGTCATTCCCATCGTGCTGTACTTCGTCACGAGCGGCGCGTTTATATTCGGCTACGCGAAGCCCGTGCCCGTCGCGTTCGGCAATCTGCGCAATCCGCGCTGGGGCAGCCTGTGGGTGCCGCGGCCGGTTCGGGCAGCAACTTCGTGCAGGCGCTCGTCTGGGGCGTGCTCACGGTGCTGCTCGCCGCCTTTCATGTCGATGAACCGCTCTTCACGCGCATGGCCGCCGCCGCCGGCGTCAGCGTAATCTGGTGTTCGGGCGTGCTCAATCTCTTTCCGCTGCTGCCCGTGCGCGTGTCGATGGCGTTTCAGAAAATCGAGCCGTATGGCTACTGGATCGTGATGGCGCTCATCATGACGAACGCGCTCACGCGCTTCTGGCTGTCGCCGCTGGTGTGCATGTCGACTATGTGCGGTATCGGCTGTATTGAATCCTCTCGCTTCACTATTCCCATAAGATCATGTTCCCTGACCGTATCTTCTCCGGCATGCGGCCAACCGGCTCGCTGCACCTCGGCCACTATCATGGCGCGCTGAAAAACTGGGGCCGGTTGCAGTCCGAATACCCGTGCTTCTTCGCCGTCGTCGACTGGCACGCGCTCACCACGCACTACGAGACGCCGGATGTCATCGAGAAAAACGTCTGGGAAGTGCTGATCGACTGGCTGGCGTCCGGCATCGATCCGGCTCAGGCCACACTTTTCATCCAGAGTCGCGTGCCGGAGCATGCGGAACTGTCACTCTTGCTCGGCATGGGCACGCCGCTCGGCTGGCTCGAACGCGTGCCGACCTACAAGGAACAGATCGAGAAGCTAAAGGAGAAAGACCTTTCGACGTACGGCTTCCTCGGCTATCCCGTGCTGATGGCGGCGGACATTCTGCTGTATCGCGCATCGCTGGTGCCGGTCGGCGAAGATCAGGTGCCGCACGTCGAAATGACGCGTGAGATCGCGCGCCGCTTCAACTATCTGTACGGCAAGGAGCCGGGCTTCGAAGAGAAGGCGATGGAAGCCGCCAAGAAGCTCGGCGGCAAACGCTCGAAGCTGTATCACGAGTTGCGCATCGCGTATCAGCAAGAGGGCGATGACGAAGCGCTCGAACAAGCGCGCGCCATGTTGCAGGAGTCGCAAAGCCTGTCGATGAGTGACCGCGAGCGTCTGTTCGGCTATCTCGAAGGCGCGCGCAAGCTGATTCTGGTCGAACCGCAGGTGCTGCTGACGGAAGCCTCGCGCATGCCGGGTCTCGATGGCCAAAAGATGTCGAAATCGTATGGCAACACCATTGGTCTGCGCGAAGACAAGGCGACCATCGAACAGAAAGTGCGCAAGATGCCGACCGATCCCGCGCGTGTGCGCCGCACCGATCCGGGCGATCCGGACAAGTGCCCGGTGTGGAAGCTGCACGAGGTTTACACCGACGAAGCTACGCACGAATGGGTGCAGAAGAGCTGCCGCAGCGCGGGCATCGGTTGCCTGGACTGCAAGCAGCCGGTGATCGAAGGCATCCTGCGCGAGCAACAGCCTATGCTAGAGCGCGCGCAGAAGTACATGGACGATCCGTCGCTGCTGCGCGCGATCGTCGCGGACGGCTGCGACAAGGCGCGCAAGTTTGCGGTGGAAACGATGCGCGACGTCCGCGAAGCGATGGGCCTTTCGTACAATTGATGGAGCCGAGTGCCTGGGTCACGCGTTGGGCGCATCTGGTTGTGCCCGGCGCGCGCGTTAGGATCTCGCATCGGGAAGCGGGCGGCACGCGCGCTGGTTTGTGGAACGCAGTTTCGACGTGTTCGCCGTGGATCGTGATGAGGGAGCGCTTGCATCGCTGTCCTCATGCGAGCGCATAAAAACGCTGATGGCCGACCTGGAAAACGGCTCGCCGTGGCCTTTGCAAGACCGAACGTTCGATGCCTTATCGTCACGAACTATCTGCATGGCCCGCTGTTCGGGCATTTGATCGATGCGCTCGCGCCCGGCGGCGTGCTGATCTACGAAACCTTCACCGTCGGAAACGAAACTGTCGGCAAGCCGTCCAACCCGGCGTTTCTCCTCAAAGCAGGCGAATTGCTCGATGCCGTGCGCGGCAGGTTGCGCGTCATCGGTTACGAGGACGGTTGTCTCGAAAACTCGCGTCCTGCCCTACGTGCAGCGAATCTGCGCGGTCCGCGAACATCCGGCATCGAACACTTTGGTAACACTACCGCGGGTATGCCGCGTTACGCGTTGCCCGGCTAATCCGCTACAATCCCGAAATATCGCCTTCCGCGCGCTTTTCGCGATTAATTTCACGATTAAATTCATAGAGTTTCATGACAAACGGAACCAACGGCGGCATCCAGATCCGCGGTAGCATTCCTGCCATCGTCACACCGATGCACGAAGACGGTGGTCTCGATCTGCTGGCATTTCGAAAACTCGTCGACTGGCACGTCGAGCAAGGGTCGAACGGTCTCGTCGTGGTCGGCACGAGCGGTGAGTCGGCCACGATGTCGGTCGAAGAGCATGTGCTGATGATCCAGACCGCCGTCGAGCAGGCGGCGAAGCGCATTCCGATCATCGCGGGTGCGGGCGGGAATTCGACGGCGGAAGCCGTCGAACTGTCCTTGCGCGCGAAGAAAGTCGGTGCCGACGCCACGCTGCAAGTGGTTCCATATTACAACAAGCCGACGCAGGAAGGCATCTATCGCCACTTCAAGGCGATTGCCAAAGCCGTCGATCTGCCGGTCATCCTGTACAACGTGCCGGGCCGCACCGTTGCCGACATGAGCAACGAAACCATTCTGCGTTGCGCGGACGTGCCGGGCATCATCGGCGTGAAGGAAGCGACGGGCAATATCGATCGCGCCGCGCAGTTGATCAAGGCCGCGCCGGCACACTTTGCCATCTATAGCGGCGACGATCCCACGGCCATCGCGCTGATGCTGCTCGGTGGCCACGGCAATATCTCGGTGACGGCCAACGTCGCGCCGAAGGAAATGAGCCAATTGTGCCGCGCTGCCATCGAAGGCGATGTAGCGACCGCGCGCCGTATCCACATGCAGTTGTTGTCCCTGCACAAGCAGTTGTTCTGCGAATCGAACCCGATTCCGGCCAAGTTCGCGCTACAGGCGCTTGGCCGCATGGAAGGCGGCATCCGTCTTCCGCTCACGCCGCTTGATGCGCGCTATCACGACGTCGTACGTGGCGCATTGCGCGAGGCCGAGCTGCTCGCCTGAGCCGGATTGCACGTGGCGGCGTATGACACGCGCACTCAGTCATCGCCGCCGCTAGCAATCATCATGCACCGTTCGGCTCTCCATCAAACTCCGCATTCCGCATATTCGTTTCGATGCCCGGTGACGCCGGGCATCGCGCGAAGGCCATGCGTTCTCCGCAGCAAAGAAGGACCTCATGAAACGTTCCGCTCTCTTCACTCAAGCCAAATGCCTGAGCGTGTTGTCGCTTGGCGCCTGCGTCGTCTTCACGCTCGCCGGATGCGACACGCTGAACGACTGGCTCGCGCCGGACCGCGTCAACTACAAGGCCGCGGAGACCGCGCCGAATCTCGCCGTGCCGTCCGATCTGTCCACTGCCGATATCAGCCAGCGCTATGCCGCGCCGCCCGCCGTGAACACGCTCGGTAGCACCGTCGCGCGCACAAAGACGCCGCAGGGCAATCTGACGCTCGGCGTGCCGACCGACAAGGATCCGCTGGGCATGCACGTCGAAGTGGACGGCGACCGCCGCTGGCTCGTCGTCGATGGCCGCACGCCGGATCAGGTGTGGCCGCAATTGCAGGAGTTCTGGGCGGAGAACGGCTTCACGCTGAAGACCGATTCGCCGCAGACCGGCATCATGTCGACCGACTGGGCCGAAAACCGTGCGAACATTCCGAACGACTGGTTCCGCAAAAGCATCGGCAAGCTGCTCGATTTCGCTTACTCGTCCGGCACGCGCGATATGTTCCGCACGCAGGTGGACCGCGCATCGGATGGATCGACGGATATCTCCGTTACGCACAGCGCCATGGAAGAAGTGCTGACGGGTCAGGACAAGACCTCGTCGAAGTGGGAAACGCGTCCGCGCAATCCGCAACTCGAAGCCGTGATCATGCAGAAGATCATGCAGAAGTTCGGCCTGACGGAAACGCAGTCGGTGCAGCTGATCAAGCAGGCGCGTCCGGCGGGAGCGAAAGTTGCGGTGAATCAAAGCGGCGGCACGTCCACGCTGGATCTCGCCGAGCCGTTCGATCGTGCGTGGCTTCGTGTGGGTCTTGCGCTGGATCGTACCAACTTCACGGTCGACAATCGTAATCGCGACAAGGGCATCTACTATGTGCACTATTCGGATTCGATGGCCGATCTGAAGAAGGAAGGC
Source organism: Candidatus Burkholderia pumila (assembly GCA_001045575.1). Classification (GTDB taxonomy): domain Bacteria; phylum Pseudomonadota; class Gammaproteobacteria; order Burkholderiales; family Burkholderiaceae; genus Caballeronia; species Caballeronia pumila. The sequence goes on along the minus strand of LELG01000016.1, from coordinate 13,609 downwards.
CTATTCGGCAAGTTCTTCAGCAGCAATACGGCGATGCCCACGCGCCAGTTCCTCGTCAACGTTAAGCCGAAGGCGGATACGCTAACGCAAGTCGGCGTGGTCGATGCCAACGGTCAGCCGGATACGTCATCGGACGCGCAGCGTATCGTGTCGCTGCTGCACGCGCAACTGAACTAAAAGTATGTTGAGATTCGCCAGCCTCGGCAGTGGCAGTGAAGGACTCAGCGCCATCGTCATCACGCACGAACATACGGATTACATCGGCAGCGCGTTGACGCTCGCGCGCAAGTTTTCGCTTCCGTTGTACATGACCTGGGGCACCGCGCGTGCCGTCGGCGCGGATTCGGATGAAGCCAAAGTCGAGCGGAACGTCTTGTGGGGCGACGAAACAGTCGCCATCGGCGATCTGAGCGTGCGTCGTAACCGTGCCTCACGATGGCCCGCGAGCCGCTATCTGCCGTCTCTGAAGGCGCATATCGGCGGGATGCATGGACACCTTAACAATGAAGCGACGGCGGAGATTCTCGCGTCGCTCGATCGTTCAAAGCTGCGGCATATCGTAGCCGCGCATCTCAGTCAGCAAAACTCTGCCGCATCTTGCTCAAGCTGCATTGGCCGGCGCAGCGTGCTCGGCGCCAATGCAATCGATGTGGTCGTCGCCTCACAGGACGAAGGCTTCGGCTGGCTGATGCTGTAGCTATCGACATACCCAGGCACGCATGAAAAAACCGGCCTAAGAGCCGGTTTTTTCATTGATACGGACCGCTCTTCTCGCAAGCGGTCCGTGGCATCATCGTGCCTGAGCTTACTGGCTTGCGCCCGAAGCCGGAGCAGCAGCCGAAGCGGCAGCGTCCGAAGCAGCGCCAGCAGCGCTCGATGCAGCTGCGTTTGCGTCCGAAGCAGCAGCGGCGGGAGCCGAAGCAGCCGACGAATCGCTAGCAGCGCTCGGAGCAGCCGAATCGCTAGACTTGTTGCATGCAGCCAGAGCAACAGCAGCCAACAGGGATGCTACGAGGAGGGATTTCTTCATGATCACGTCCTTTTATGGTTAAAGGTAAGCAACAGCGCAAAGTACCGGTAATGTGTCCTCCAACACCGACCTGGGCCGCGTTGGAGACTCACAATCTTTTTTGGTGTGAGACTACCTACGGCTTGGCCGGAAATTATAGGCACTTTCGTAACAATCGTCGATAAATCGGGGGCCGGTACGTTGTCTTTCTCATACAAATTTTCATATTGCGGAACAGCAAAAACCTGTCATTCACCGGCTTGAAAACTCATCGTGACTCAGGCCGAAAAATCCGTCTGAATCCAGCACGCACAATACCATTCGTGCAGCAGCGATGTAATCGCCGAATCATCTGTAAGTGTTACAAAGCGTTTTGCTTCCAGCCGTCGAGTATCGGCTAATTCAGGGAGCCACTTTTTCCCCCTACGCCTATAATGTTGCCGCCTCTCCGTTAACAAAATACGACTTTGCGTCATAGAGCAAGATCGTTTTACGGTCAAGCTTCACACCCGTCTTTTTCGCGCGATCAACAAATTTTTGCTCATTCAAAGCGCGATGAGGCGGATCGAATACGACATTCGATTTGGGCTCCCTCAGATAACCGCCGAGAAACTGAGCGATGTCCACATCTATTCATCTGATGTTTGCAAAGATCGCGCCAACTCGCTCCTTCAGCAACACAGGCAATGCAGCAGGATGCTCGATGATGGGTGTTACGAATCACGATAGCGTTTATCGGCTTTGGATGAGCCTTGTGTATCGCTCATACGCTCGGCCAGATGGTATAGGAACTTTGGCGTCAGTTCATGCGTAGAGGGCGCGCGAAAGCCGATGGAAGCCGTCATGCATTCGCCCTCGGCAATATCGTCATGCGCGATATGCGGCGGCAAATACAGCATGTCGCCAGGTTCCAGCAGCCTGTAAAATTTTCAAGGCAAGCCGGGTTTTAGCGATAGATCGCGCTGCGCGCCGATGCGCCATCGACGTTTGCCATGAACCTGAAGCAGAAAGACATCGTAAGAGTCGAAGTGCGCGCCGACGCCACCATCGTTCTCATACGAGAACGAGATCATGAGATCGTCGAGGCGCGCGTCGGGGGATGAAGCGGAAGCAGTTCATCAGTGCGTGTGCGCGGTCGTCGTGCAGGTTCATACCTTGCACGAGCAGCGTCCATTCGCGCTTTTTCACCGATGGCAATTCTATCGGGCGCGAACGGGCCGTGTTCCAGATTACATGCATTACGAAAGTGGGTGATGAGGCGCGTTCCACATCGTCGAGATCGGCGAGCGCGAAGAAGTTCGTCGCGCGAAAGCGGAGCCGCGAGGCCGGGAATCGCCTGTCGAATCAGCAGCGGTTTCTTCTGCCAGTAACGCCGCATGAACTGTCGCGGCAAACGGTTGCCCAACCAGGGGCGTCGGCTCGTCGGAAAGCGGGGCGCGGGCATCGGTCGAATGGCTGATGGGGGGCGGGAGTTGCGTCTGGGACCGCTTGGGCATCGTATAATTGAAGCTTGTATCTTGGAGGATCCAATGAAAATTGCAAAAGACACCGTGGTTTCGGTTGCTTACAAGCTATCGGATGCGCAAGGCAATCTGATTGAAGAAAGCGACGAGCTGATGGTCTATCTGCACGGCGGTTATGATGGCACGTTCCCCAAGATTGAGGAAGCGCTCGACGGTCACGAGCCCGGCTACGAAACGCTCATCCAGCTTGATCCGCAGGATGCGTTCGGCGAATACGACCCGGAACTGGTAAAGATCGAAGAACGCAACCGTTTCCCCGAACCGCTCGAAGTCGGCATGCAATTCGAAGGCACGCCCGAAGACAGCGACGACGAACTCGACACGCTCATCTACACGGTGACGGACGTAGCCGAAGACAAGGTCGTGCTCGACGGCAATCATCCGCTCGCGGGCATGGCACTGCGTTTCGCGCTGTCGGTTCAGGAAGTGCGTGATGCGACGGAAGATGAAATCGAGCATCAGCATGCACATGGCGCAGATGGCCTGTCCGTCGTCGATGAAGACGAAGACGATGAAGACGACACGCCACGCAAGGACTCAGGTCCTACGCTGCACTGAACGTATCGATCAAAACAAAGCAAAGCGCAACTTCGGCTGCGCTTTGCTTTGTTTGCTTTCCGGAAGCAGCGGCGGTAAGGTTGGCGGCATGAGAATAGAATAGGCGGAAGCTCGGATGCGGGCGCGGTAACGTTGGCGGTGGCGGCAATATTCGAGCAGGTCGTTGCGCGGCATCGCGGGCGGCGTGCTTGTGGGCAGCGGCGTTTCGGGTTGCGTCGTGTCGGACGTTGCATCGCGCTTGCGCACTTCTCGAACGCGAAGACGAAACGGCGGACGCCAGCGTGCATCGGTCTGCACTTCGAGCCATTGCATCTGCGGATTCCTGAATGCAATCGCCACCCGCGTGAGATTGCTCACCGTCAGTCCTTTGTCGTTGCGCAAAGGCTGATCGATATGAAAGCCGTTCGGCTCGTTCGCATCTGTTCCATGAATGAAAATGACCGGCCCGCGAAACGTCTCCGCTGCCTTCACGAGACTGCGCTTCAGTTCAAGAAAACTATCGCGCGACTGATTCGACCGCGAGAAACGCAGCCACGGGAAACGCTCGCGCTGCTCATAGCGGCCGAAATCCGGATCGCCCTGAAGCATTGGTGACGAGCACGCGCATGTCCGTGCGGCGCGCTGTTTCCGCCGCATGCTGCTCGATCCAGAAACTCGTCGCAACCGCGCAATCCTCGAACTCGCCGTTACGCTCGCCCGCGGTCAGATAGTAATTGGCACGTTCAGGCCGATGAACGCGACGCCCTGATCCTGCCATCGCACGATTTCGCGGTAGGTGCGAAAGCGCGCGACATCGCTTTCGCGTGCAAGCGTGAGCGGGCTCTGTCCGAGTGAGTGCGCGTCGGGGAAGAACAATTGACGAACAAAGTCGAGACGTTCGACCGGATCGTATCCGCCTGCGTGCACCAGACGCAATCGCTCCAGTCGTGCTGGCCGAGCAGCAGCACGAGCGGCGTGCGAGAGGCATCGAGCAAGTCGTGACGCGACTCGTAGATGCTGTCGCGGCACGGTTCCGCGCCGCCCTCTTCACGTTACGTCGTAGTCGATGAACGAGATGTCCCGATCGCGTGCGATGGCATCGAGCATCTGGCGCACGGCGAGTTCATCGGCGGGGCGTGTAAGTGCGTTCGAGAGGACCGCGAAGGTCATTGGCGGCGACGTTTCCGCTTCCGTCGCCAGCGAAAGAGCCAATAAGGCAGCGGCGGCGCAACAACGGCGCCGCCGCGAGATGATTCACATGACGCTTAACGCGACGCATCCGGCGCGGAATTCGCCAATTCATGCAACTCGTAAAGCAGATCGAGCGCATCGCGCGGACGCAGGTCGTTGGGGTCGAGCGCGCGGAATCTCTCCAAAACGGGATTCACAGGCGCTTCGACTGCTTCAGGCTCATCTTCTTCGACGGGCGAGTACGGCTGACTCGCAAACAGATCGAACTGTGCCGCGTGATGGCCGATCGATTGCTGTTCCAGATGCGCGAGATGCTTGCGCGCCGCGCGAATCACCGCGCCCGGCATGCCCGCGAGTTGCGCGACTTGCAGCCCGTAACTCTTATTCGCCGGGCCTTCGTTGACCGCATGCAGGAACACGATGCCATGATCGTGTTCGACAGCAGACAGATGCACGTTCGCCGCCTGCGCAAACTCCGCAGGCAATTGTGTCAGCTCGAAATAATGCGTGGCGAAGAGCGTATAGCACGCGTTGTGAGACAGCAGATGCCGCGCGATGGCCCAGGCGAGCGCTAGGCCGTCGAAGGTGGAGGTGCCGCGCCCGATCTCATCCATCAGCACGAGCGACGAGGCGCTCGCATCGTTCAGAATCGCGGCGGCTTCGGTCATCTCGACCATGAACGTCGAGCGTCCGCCCGCGAGATCGTCCGCCGCGCCGATCCGCGTGAAGATGCGATCCAACGCGCCGAAGCGCGCACGCTTCGCAGGCACATAACTGCCGACGTACGCCATCAGCGCGATCAGCGCCGTCTGCCGCATGAACGTTGATTTACCGCCCATGTTCGGGCCGGTGATCAGCAGCAGCTTGCGGTCGTTATGCAAGCAGCAATCATTGGCGATGAACTGTTCGACCTGCGCCTCGACGACCGGATGCCGTCCCTGCTCGATATCGATTCCCGCATCCGCTGCGAATTCCGGCGCAACCCAGTCGAGCGCGCGCGCACGTTCGGCGAATGCGCTCAACAGATCGAGTTCCGCGAGCGCCGCCGCGACGCGCTGGCAATTTGGAATGAACGGCAGCAAGTTCTGAAGCAGCGCGTCGTATAGCGCACGTTCGCGTGCGAGCGCGCGTTCCTGTGCCGACAGCGCCTTGTCTTCGAACGCTTTAAGCTCGGGCGTGATATAGCGCTCGGCATTCTTCAGCGTCTGGCGGCGGCGATAATTGTCGGGCACCTTGTCCGTCTGTCCGAGCGTGACTTCGATATAAAAGCCGTGCACCTTGTTGTATTCGACCCGCAGATTTGCAATGCCGGTACGCGTGCGCTCGCGCGCTTCGAGATCGATCAGGAATTGATCGCAGTTCTCCGAAATATCGCGGAGTTCGTCGAGGTCCGCATCGTAACCACGGGCGATAACGCCGCCATCACGGATCAACGCAACAGGTTCTGGCGCGATGGCGAGCGTGAGCAGATCGAGACATTCATTCGGCGGCTCAAGCGCATCCGCAATGCGTTTGATCGATGCGGGCTGCGCCGGAATCGCTCCGACACGCGCGCGCAGGTCGGGCAATGCGGCGAAGGTGTCGCGCAGGCTGGATAGATCCCGTGGGCGCGCGGACAGCAGCGCCAGACGTCCCGTGATGCGTTCGATGTCCGAAATCTTCCGCAACGCGCTGCGCAAGGCGTCGAGCCCGCTGCCGGCGGGTGCATCGAGCAATGCGCCGATGCCTTGCTGACGCGCCTGCGCAATCGCCGAATCGCGCGGCGGATGATGCAGCCAGTGACGCAGCAGGCGGCTGCCCATGGTTGTGCAGCACGTATCGAGCAACGAGAAGAGCGTTGGTGATTCGGTGCCGCGCAGCGTTTCGGTGAGTTCGAGATTGCGTCGCGTCGCCGGATCGAGTCCGATGTACTCCGACTCGTATTCGACCTTCAGGTTGCGGATATGCCGCAACTGCTGGCCTTGCGTCGCTGCCGCGTAGAGCAGCAGCGCTCCCGCCGCGCCGCACGCGCAGGTAAGCGTCTGCGCGCCGAAGCCGTCGAGACTGGCGACATCGAGCTGTTCGCGCAGGCGTTGCATGCCGGAACCGACATCGAAATGCCAGGCGGGCACGCGTGTTGTCGCGCTGAGACTCAGCACGCCAAAGGTTGCGGGCGTGTCGATCACCGTATCCGCGATGAGCGTTTCCGCCGGACGAATGCGCTCCAGCGCTGCACCGACCTTCGCAGGCGCGACTTCTGCGAGGCGCAGCGCGCCGCCTGCGAGATTAAGCCACGCGAGACCGACGCTCGTCACTACGCCGCGACGATTGTGCATGGGGCACAGCGCCATCAGATAGACGTCGCTCTTGTCGGAGAGCAGTGCGGCGTCGGTCAGCGTGCCGGGCGTGACCACGCGCACGACATTCCGTTCGAGCGGTCCTTTCGATGTCGCCGGATCGCCGATCTGTTCGCAGATGGCCACCGACTCGCCCAGCTTGACGAGCTTCGCAAGATATTGCTCGCATGCGTGATGCGGCACGCCCGCCATGCTAATGGGATTGCCGCCCGATGCGCCGCGCTGCGTGAGCGTCAGGTCGAGCAGGCGCGCGGCTTTTTCGGCATCGTCGAAGAAAAGCTCGTAGAAGTCGCCCATGCGGTAGAAAACCAGCGTGCCTAGATGCTCCGATTTGATGCGAAGGTATTGCTGCATCATCGGCGTGTGCTGTGAGAAATCCGCGGGAAGCGCGGCTGCGGCGTGGGTTGGGGTGTCGGGAGTTGCTGTCTGAGTGCCCATCTTGCGTTCAGTGTGCAGTAGAAGCGAAAGGACCAACGCGTCGTGCGCCAGCGCAATTAGCTGATGGGCAAGAGTTTAACCTGTCGTGCCGGACCCATGGAGGAGTCGACCGGAGAGTATAGGCAAAAACGCCGGCCAAAGAAAAAATCGCTGGACGAGCCAGCGCTTTCCTCAAATGAAACCGGTGCGCCGCATGTCAGCAACGCACATCGGCCGAACGATTTACGACCGTCCCGCCAGAAACCCGACCAGCAGCGCCAGACCCGCCACCGCACCCAGCGTGTGCCACGGCTTGTCGTGCACGAATTCATCCGCGTAACCCGCGGCATCGTTGAAGCGGCCGACGAACGCCTGGCTCGCGCCGTTCATTTGCGAGCGCGCGGATTTCAGTTTCGATTGCAATTCTTTGCGCAGTTTGTCGGCGTCGAAATCCTTGCCGCTGGAGAGCGAGCTTTCCAGATCGTCGAGCAGGCTACGCAGTTGGTCGCTGGCCGTATCCACGGCGTCGCTGGCACCGCTCGCAGCGCGCTGGCCGATATCAGCTGCGCCATTGATTTTGCTGTCGAGCGTCGAACGTGTGAACAATCCCATTTCCTTGCTCCTTTAATTGATGTGCCGAAAATTGGTAACGACACCGGCTCACTGACGCCACTTCTCCCTATGCTTCCAGTGTCCAGCCCGAGCCGATGAACCCAGAGTACATTTTTAGCAAGAATTTTAGCAAGAATCATTCCTCGACCAGCGCGATAAGATCGACTTCTCGTTCGTTTCGCGCGTGCTGGCCGCATGGCGAGCGCCATCATCAGGCAGACGAACACTCCGAAAATGACGATGATCCATTGCACCGGAATCTTGATCGTCAGCAGCAGTGCATACGAACCGAGCATCGCAAGGACGCAGACGTTCTGGTTGAAGTTCTGCACGGCGATCGAATGGCCCGCCGACAGCAAGGTCGCGCCGCGATGTTGCAGGATTGCGTTCATCGGTACGATGAAAAAGTCGGCCAGACTGCCGAGCAGTATCATCAAAGAATAGGCCATCAGGATGTACATCGGCATGAAGATGGAGCCGACCGGCACGCCCACCGGCAACACCTTCAACGACGGCCGCAGCACGACCCACGCGGACGCCGCCGCCGTGCCCACCGCAATGCCCACGCCCATCACGCCCTGCAACACGGCCGCTTTGGACAGCGACAAACCGAGATTGGCATCGGCCCATTTGAGTTACGAGCAATTGCAGCGTGATCGCCGCCCCCCACAGGAGCGTCGTGACCCACAGCGCGATCCGCGCGAGCTTGTCCGTCCACAGCACCTTGAACACGTGCGAGAAATCATGCACGAGCATGTTTGGCTGCTTCAGGCGGTTTTCGTAGCGCACGCCGATATCCGGAATGAATACGTTGATGAGCGCCGCCGATGCGTAGATCAGCATCACCGTGAACATGGCCGCGTGTGCCGCCGTTTACACGAACGGAATATGCACATGATCGACCCAGCGGCTCACGAACTGGCCTGACGAGCGCACCGCCGATGACCGTGCCGAGAATCATCGATCTGACGGTCGCGGATTCGAGCCACGCGTTCGCCGCGATCAGCTTGTTCGGCGGCAGCAATTCCGTGAGGATGCCGTACTTCGCCGGCGAGTAGCCCGCCGCGTCCAGGCCGACGACGCCGTACGCAATTATCGGATGCACGCCCGCAATCATCAGCGCGCAGCGCGCCGCTTTCAGCGCGTTCGAGATGAACATGACGTGCGCTTCTGGAGCGCATCGGCGAAGGGCGCGAGGACGACATACGCGACCGTGAAGAAGATTTGCAGCATCGGCGTGACCCATGCCGAGGAATGTTCGACGACGAGTATGGCGATGGCGGCGATCAGCGGCGCGTTATCCGCCAGCGACGGAACAAACTGCGAAGCGATGATCGTGTAGAAGCCTTTTTTTCATGTCGGGCTTGAGCGCGGATTGCTTCCGAAAAGGAACCAAAAGATTGCACTGTAACGGAGCGCCGCCGGTGATGCAGGATGCCTGGAAGCACAAGTGAAGGGGTGAACGCCCCTTCGAAATGCCGAAGTTATTCACCCGTCAGACGCGTGCGCGAATGCGGATCGAGAATCTTGACCATTTGCGCGTAGACCTTCGGATTGGCCGCGACGATCTCGTTCTGGAACAGAAAGTCCGATTCGCCCGTGTAATTGCCGACGAGACCGCCCGCTTCGGTGACGATCAGGCTGCTCGCCGCCACATCCCAAGGATGAATGTCCTGCTCGAAGAAGCCATCGAGCCGACCAGCCGCGACGTTCGCCAGATCGAGTGCCGCCGCGCCCGGACGGCGCAAGCCCCCGCACGATACGGTCATTTCGCTTAACAGGCGCATGTAGCCGTTGAGGCCTTTGCCGTCGCGGAACGGGAAGCCGGTGCCGACGAGCGCATCGGACAGACGGTCCAGCTTGCCGACGCGAATGCGGCGTTCGTTCAGATACGCGCCGCGCCCGCGCGATGCCGTGAAGAGATCGTTGCGCGTCGGATCATAAATGACGGCCTGCTGCACGACGCCGTGATGCGCGAGCGCAATGGACACACAGTAATACTGGAGACCGTGGATGAAATTTGTGGTGCCGTCCAGCGGATCGATGATCCACTGATATTCGGATTCGCGGTCCGTTTCGCCGGACTCTTCGGCTAGGATGGAATGATCGGGATACACCGTGGTCAACATTTCGATGATCGCAGCCTCGGACCCCTTGTCGACTTCCGTCACGAAGTCGTTGTGCTGTTTCTTGCTGACGTGGAGGCGATCCAGATCGAGCGACGCGCGGTTGATGATCTGTCCGGCGCGGCGCGCGGCCTTGACAGCAATATTGAGCATCGGATGCATGGGCTTAATCCTTTGACCGCACGGCACTTGCACGTGCACGCGGCAAAATGGGCGACAACGACTTGTCGACGAAAGACGAATTGAATAAGAGCCAGGCGCATCGATTTTCGAGGCGCGAACTGGTCATTTTACCCGAAATGCTTGCTTCAGCCGCATCGCAAATGTCCACAAGCGGCGCTAATATTATTGGGTTTCTGACCTTTGAGAGCACGATTCGCGCCTTGGACACTACCGAACTCAGCGCACCCGCAGGCGGCTTTACATCGACACGATTCATATCCTCGTCGAACCGAGTCACCCGAGCAATGTCGGCGCGACCGCGCGCTCGCGCACATTCCGGCGAATCCGGCTTACAGATCGCTGAACCTTGCGCAGGCGGTTCAAGTGCTGGCTTATGAGCTTCGTCTGGCGTTTTAGGCTGCGCCTTCCGAGATGGCGCTCGTGGATGCGAAAGAGGAACACGCTGCATCGAGTGAAGAAATCGAAGAAGGCATGTACGGACATCTCGAACAAGCGCTCGTCGCGCTGGATTTTCTCGATCCTGACAATCCGAAGAAACTGATGTCGCGCGTGCGGCGGCTGTTTGCGCGCGTCGGGCTGGAGCGTGAGGAAGTGAATATCGTGCGCAACATTGCCAAGCATATTCTGCAGCGCGCGAAAAAAGACTGACGGCGGCGGGGGGCATCGAAGCGGACTTGGCGAGACCGTCCTACAATCGCCGGAAAATGCCATAAGCTTTGCGCGCCCGCTTCTAACGGTGGCGCGCATTCCCCACAAGAGATCACGACATGTTTGACGTTTGACCGATTTCCCGAAGACATCGCCGCCATCCGCGAGCGCGATCCCGCCGCTCGCAGCGTCTGGGAAGTCGTCACATGTTATCCCGGCCTACATGCGATCGTCATGCATCGTTTCGCTCATGCGTGCTGGCGCGGACAGTAGCACTTTCTCACGGGCATCGAAATTCATCCGGGCGCGACGCTCGGACGGCGCGTGTTCATCGATCACGGCATGGGTGTGGTGATCGGCGATGACTGCACGATTTATCAGGGTGTAACGCTCGGCGGCACGTCATTGACGTGCCGCGTGAAGCGGCATCCGACGCTAGAGAGCGGGGTGATCGTGGGGGCGGGTGCGAAGGTGCTCGGCGGCTTTACCGTTGGCGCTGAAGCGAAGATCGGCTCGAATGCCGTCGTGGTGAAGCTGGTGCCGGCGGGCGGCACGGCGGTCGAAATCCGACGTGGATCGTGATGCCGGCCGTTGCCAGGCCGCAGCCACAAGCTCAGGCGAAGCAAAGCGAGGGCTTCTGCGCTTACGCCATTATACCGAATGCCGACGATCCTGTCTCACTCGCAATTCACGGGCTGATCGATCATGCATCGACGCAGACAGGATCGATGACATCGTGGCTGCTCTGGAAAGGCTCGGCGCGCGCGTCGAAGCGATAAACGGCATCGACGGCGCGGCTCTGGTCGATCTGAAGCGTCTCTGCACGTCGATGGACGGCAAGGTGGAAGAGCCGCACGCCACGGTCAAAGCTTAAAGCGGTACGGCGCAAACACCTTTGCCATCGAAGCGCAAATAACCGCCGCGCGGTGCGTCGGTGGCGTCGAGTTCCCAGTCGGGCAGTACCCAGCGCGTGCCTTCGATTTCATGATGCATCGTCGGCCGATGCGTGTGGCCGTGGATCATCGTATACGTATGGCTACCTATGAACAGCGCCGACACGGCTTTCTTCGTGACATCGTATTTCGGCGACATGCCGCCGGAGCGCGCGCCATGGCTCTTCATCCGCATGCGATACCCGATGCCCATGCGCGTCTGCAACGGCAACGCGAGAAACACCTTCTGCGCGACGCGATTGCGCGCGAACCGCCTGAAGCGCTGATAACCGTGATCGGCGGTGCACAGTCCATCGCCATGTGCAAGCACGATGCGTGTACCGAACGCGGTCAGCACGAACGTATCGTCCAGTTCGATCGCGCCGGCTTCTTTCATGAAGCGATCGCCCAGCAGAAAGTCGCGGTTGCCATGCATCACGAATAACCTGATGCCGCGCTCGCTCAGCGTATGCAGCAACCTGACGATACGCCGCGCAAACTCTGCGCGCTCGCCGGAAACGGAAGGCGAAAGCACATCGTCGCCAATCCAGAACTCGAACAGATCGCCGAGAATGAACACCGCGCTCGCCTGATTCGCGGTCACGCGGATGAAATGCTCGAATGCCGCGACCGTTTTTGGAATCGCGTCGCTCAAATGCAGGTCGGCAATAAAAAACAGCGGGCGCGCGTCATGCGCTGCACCCGCTATCTTATGACCGACAGTCTTCGACTCAATCATGCGATAAGGACTTAGACCACCACGGCTTTTTCGATGACGACGTCATCCACCGGCACATCCTGATGGAAGCCCTTCGAGCCGGTGCGGACCTCCTTGATCTTCTCGACCACGTCCATGCCTTCGACAACCTTGCCGAACACTGTGTAGCCCCAGTCTTGCGGCGTCGGCGACGAGTGATTCAGGAAGTCGTTGTCCTTCACGTTGATGAAGAACTGCGCCGTGGCCGAGTGCGGGTCGTTGGTGCGCGCCATGGCAATCGCGCCGTTGTCGTTCTTGAGACCGTTGTTGGCTTCGTTGTCGATCGGCTTGTCGGTCGGCTTCTGGTTCATACCCGGTTCGAAACCGCCGCCCTGGATAATGAAGCCGTCGATCACGCGGTGGAACACCGTGTTGTCGTAGTGACCTTTCTTGACGTAGTTCAGGAAATTTTCGACGGTCTTCGGCGCTTTGTCAGCGTCGAGTTCGAGCTTGATGACGCCGTGGTTCGTATGCAGTTCGACCATGATGTTTTCTCCGATGTGTCGGATTGAGCGAGCGCAAAGCGCGTTTTAGGTTACTGCGTCACCACCGTAGCCGATTCAATGACAGGCGGCTTCTGCGGCACATCCTGCATCGGGCCGCGCGTGGTGGTCGGGCTGCATTCGATCTTCTTCAAGACATCCATGCCGGAAACGACCTTGCCGAACACCGCGTAGCCGTTGCCATCCGGATTCGGATAGTCGAGGCCGGCGTTGTCCACCGTGTTGATGAAGAACTGCGCCGTGGCCGAATTCGGATTGCTGGTGCGAGCTATGGCAAGCGTGCCCGTGGCGTTCTTCAGGCCGTTCTTGCTTTCAAGCGGAATCGGCACACGCGTGGTTTTTTTCTGCAAAGCTCGTGCTATAGTCGCCGCCCTGAATCATGAAACCCGGAATCACGCGATGGAAGATGGTGCCCGAGTACTGACCGGACTTCACGTAGGCGAGAAAGTTATCGACCGTCTTCGGCGCTTTCTCCGGATACAGATCGACCTTGATGTCGCCCTGCGACGTATGGAACAGCATGGATGCGCCGCCTGTGCCTGAGATTACGCCAAAGGCGGGTGCGGTCGCCATCAGGGCGGCGCCGGTGATCGCCAACATCATCAATTTTATGACAGATCGATCCTCGGTGATGAATGCAACGAATGAGTCGCCGGAACAGACAAGCGCGCGACGATGCATCGATGATGTCCAACGCGCTATGAAAATTAGTGTCATGAATTATAAATTAGTTTAATTATCAATCTTTGCTGCTTGAGAGGGGGAAGGGAAGAGTTGATTGAAGAGGCGCTCGGATTCGCGCAGCCCCTCCTCGGTGAGCACAACGGACTTCGCG
>LELG01000159.1 GCA_001045575.1 Candidatus Burkholderia pumila | reverse complement strand
ATCGTAGTAACTAAGCCGGTCCTGCAATAGCTAGGACTTTGTTCGTAGGCTCGAGTCGTATGCGGGGAAACTCGCACGTACGGTTCCAAGGAGGGCCCTCTCCTCAAGGAGAGGTGGGCCTACCCTATGGCTGATGGAAGCACTTACCCACGCCGAGGCGAGCGCGCTTGATTCTTTACGAGTATCCCTTCAACGAGCGAATCCGGACGCTGTTGCGCCTCGAAGATCTGTTCAAGCGCTTCACGTTCTTTCTGACTCAGGAAGACGCTCGGGAACATCACGTCGCGCTCACGACACTCTTCGAAATTGCTGAAGTCGCCGGCCGCACGGATCTAAAGGCCGATCTCATAAAGGAACTGGAGCGTCAGCGTCAGACGCTCGCGCCGTTCCGCAGCAATCCGGGCATCGAGCAGGAAACGCTGGAAGCTGTGCTCGGTGAGATCGAGCAGACGCTTACCGGTCTCACGGAGATGCACGGCAAGACCGGCCAGCATCTTGCAGATAACGAATGGCTCACGAGCATCCGCAGCCGCGCCATCATTCCTGGCGGCACCTGCAAATTCGATCTGCCTTCGTATTACGCGTGGCAGCAGTTGCCGGTGGAGGAGCGTCGCCAGGACATCGCCAAATGGGTCATGCCCATGCTCGCGCTGCGCGACGCCGCCGCCATCGTGCTGCGTCTGGCGCGCGAGTCCGGACAAGCCTCGAAAGTCATGGCGATGCAGGGCAGCTATCAGCAAATGCTGTCAGGCCGCACGTATCAGTTGATGCAGGTGCGCGTGTCGCCGGATACGCGTGTGATTCCCGAAGCGAGCGCCAACAAATACATGCTGTGGGTGCGCTTCACGGTGCAGGACGGTGATCTGAAACCACGTGCCGTGGATGTCGACGTGCCGTTTCATCTGACGCTTTGCAGCCTTTGATTCGAAGCAAATTTGGCCGCATATGGTCAAATACCGTTGTTTCATAGCCGGCTCACATTGCAATCGCCATGATCACCGTCGTCAAATGTCCGACCTGCGGCAAGGAAGTCCGCTGGGTTCCCGAAAGCCGTTTCCGCCCGTTCTGCTCCGAACGATGCAAGCAGATCGATCTCGGCGCGTGGGCGACCGAGAAGTACAAGATCGAAGGCAATCCGCAGGAAACGCCGCCGGACGATGATTCGCGCGGTGGCCTGAACTAATCATTATTCGCGTTTTTCTTCCTCTAGCCATTCCAGAATCGGAATGGCGGCAGGCAGCAGCGGCGCGACTTCAACCGGCAGCGATTGCCACGCGATCGCCTGACCTTCGCGGCCGAGCGGCGTGCCGGTCCACTCCGTCACCTTGCAGAAGAACAGCCGCACGTAGGCGTGCAAATAGTCATGCTCCAGCGTGCGCCAGAGCTGGCATGCGGTGACGTCGATGCCCAATTCCTCGTGCAATTCCCGCCCGAGCGCTGCCTCGATGCTCTCGCCTGCTTCCAGCTTACCGCCCGGAAACTCCCAGTAGCCTTCGTACGGCTTGCCTGCGGGCCGTTGCGCAAGCAGATAGCGGCCATCGGGCTGCACCATCACGCCGACGGCCACTTCCGTCACTTTGCGGCCATCCGGCGCGATATCCGCTTTGACGTCGCTCATTGCTTGCGGCACGACCAGTCGCGCGCGAATTGCAATGCCACGCGGCCCGAGCGCGAGCCGTGTTCGAGCGCCCAGACGAGCGCATCGCCGCGGGCGTTGGCGATTTCGGCGTCGTCGCAGCCGAAGTGCTTCAGCCAATGGCCGACGATCGTCAGATAATCGTCCTGCTTGAACGGATAGAAGCTCACCCACAAGCCGAACCGCTCGGACAGCGAAATCAAATCTTTTCCTCGACGACTTCGCCCGGATGAATCTCGCCGTCTTTCGTGTGCTTGTACGTCTCGTTGTCGCTTATATACTCTGGCAACAAGTAACGACGATTCGACGTAGCGTAAATCAGCACTTTGTCAGGTTGCGCGGCGACGGAGCCATCGAGCGCGACTTTGAGCGCCTTGTAGCCCGACTCGCCTTCTTCGAACGACAGATCGTCGCAGCAGACGATGAAGCGCTCGGGCCGCGCCGAGATCAGATAGACGATATCGCCGAGATCGTGCAGATCGTCTTTATCGACTTCGATCAGGCGCAAGCCATCCTTCGCGTACGCATTCAGGCACGCCTTGATGAGCGACGACTTGCCCATGCCGCGCGCGCCTGTCAGCAGCACGTTATTCGCGGGCTGCTTGTTCACGAACTGCTTCGTGTTCTGCTCGATCAGCCCTTTCTGACGATCGATGTTAGCGCAATATGCGAGATCGCCGTCACGGGCTGCAGGAAGCCGCGCCCCTGACGCTTGCGCCAGCGAAACGCCACGGCGGATTCCCAATCGATATCGGGCTCCGCCGGCGGCAACATGCCTTCGATGCGCGCCAGCACCGCTTCGGCGCGCGTGAGAAATTGTTCGAGTTTGTCCATTGTCTCTCTGGAGATGCGCGTCGCTTCTTAAGAGCGATAGTCGGCGTTGATGCTCACATAATCGTGCGAAAGGTCGCAGGTCCAGACGGTGGCTTGCGCGTTGCCACGGCCGAGCACGGCGCGAATCAGAATCTCGCTCTTCTTCATCACGCGCTGGCCGTCTTCTTCCTTGTACGCCGGATTGTGGCCGCCTGCCTTTGCGACTAGCACGTCATCGAGATAAAGATCGATCTTGCCGACGTCGAGGTCCATCACGCCCGCATAGCCGATCGCCGCCAGAATGCGGCCAAGGTTCGGGTCCGATGCGTAGAACGCCGTCTTCACGAGCGGCGAATGGCCGATTGCATACGCGATCTGACGGCATTCGGCGACGTCCTTGCCGCCTTCGACCGTGATTGTCATGAACTTGGTCGCGCCTTCGCCATCGCGCACGATGAGTTGCGCCAGTTCCTGCGCGGTTTCGGTGACGGCATCGCGCAAGGCAGCGTAGGCGGGCGAATCCGTCAACGTGATCGCCGGCAGCGACGACTTGCCCGACGCGATCAGGATAAACGAATCGTTCGTCGACGTATCGCCGTCGATGGTGATGCAGTTGAACGAGCGATCCGCGACGTGCTTCACGAGTTCATCGAGCACCGGCTGCGCGATGTTGGCATCGAACGCGAGGAAGCCGAGCATCGTTGCCATGTTCGGCTTGATCATGCCCGCACCCTTGCTGATGCCGGACAGCGTGACCGTATGGCCATCGATCTTCACCTGACGCGACGATGCCTTTGGCAACGTGTCCGTCGTCATGATGGTTTGCGCGGCATCGAACCAATGCGCGGCTTGTTGATTGGCCAGCGCAGCGGGCAAACCCGCTTTCAGGCGATCGATCGGCAGCGGTTCGAGAATCACGCCGGTCGAGAACGGCAGAATCTGCTGCGCGTCCACACCGATCAGACGCGCGAGCTCTGTACAGGTCTCACGCGTGTGAGCCATGCCCGGCTCGCCCGTGCCCGCGTTCGCATTGCCCGTGTTCACCACAAGCGCGCGAATGCCCTTGCCCGCCTTCAAATGCTCACGGCAAACCGTCACCGGCGCGGCGCAGAAGCGGTTCTGCGTGAATACGCCCGCGACGTTCGCGCCTTCATCGACGCGAATCATGAGCACGTCCTTGCGATTGGGCTTGCGGATATTCGCCTCCGCCCAGCCAAGTGTGACGCCGGAGACGGGATGAAGCGCTGCAGGATCGATCGAGGGGAAATTGACGGCCATGTTCGAGACTCGCTGGATGACGCGTGCGGCTGTCGTGAGTTTCGTGACATGCCGGGGCACGCTTGGGGAAAGACTGACGCCGTTCAGCCGAAACCGAAATTGAGACGGCGCGGTAAATATCGAGACCTGCAAAGATAAACGACGCATTGCTGCGTCGCCTGGTCTCGTAACAGCAGCTAGATTATTACGCCAGCTTGCCGTGACAGTTTTTATACTTCTTGCCGCTTCTGCACGGGCACGGGTCGTTGCGGCCGACTTTCGGCACGTTGTCGGCAGAGCGCGTGACCACGCTCACGTCGTCACCGGACGAAGACGAGGCCATCGCCTGATTGACCATCTGCGCGGTGGCGCTCGCGGCGGCTGCTTGCGGCGTCGGCGCGTTGAAGTCGGCGTGCGTGAACGACACGTTCTCCAGATGGCTGCCCTGCTCTTCGTAACGCTCGGCAACTTCTTCCAGTTGCTCCGGCGATTGAATCTGCACGTTCATCACGACGCGCGTGACTTCCTGCTTGATCGAATCGAGCATGGCGGCGAACAGTTCGAACGCTTCACGCTTGTATTCCTGCTTCGGGTTCTTCTGCGCATATCCACGCAAATGGATGCCCTGACGCAGATGATCCAGCGCCGCGAGATGCTCGCGCCAGCGGCTGTCGAGCGTCTGCAGCATGATCGAGCGCTCGCACGCGCTGAACTGCTCGCGGCCCGCGAGCGCGACCTTCGCTTCGTACGCTTTGTCCGCTGCCGACAGCACGGCTTCGCAGATTTCCTCGGCGTCGATCGAATGCGATTCGTTGATCATCTCCTGCACGGCGAGGTCGATCGACCAGTCGTTGCGCAAGACTTCTTCCAGCTCCGGCGCTTCCCACTGTTCTTCGATGCTGCCCGCCGGTACAAACGTGCGCACCACGTCGCCGATCACGCTCTGGCGCATCGCAGCGATGGTTTCTTGCACGTCGTTTGCTTCGAGCAGTTCGTTGCGCTGCTGATAGATCACCTTGCGCTGATCGTTCGAGACGTCGTCGTATTCGAGCAGCTGCTTGCGGATATCAAAGTTGCGCGCTTCGACCTTGCGCTGCGCACCTTCGATGGAACGCGTCACCATGCCTGCTTCGATCGGCTCGCCTTCCGGCATCTTCAGGCGGTCCATGATCGCGCGCACGCGGTCGCCCGCAAAAATGCGCAGAAGCGGATCGTCCAGCGACAGATAGAAGCGCGACGAACCCGGATCGCCCTGACGGCCTGCACGGCCGCGCAACTGGTTGTCGATACGGCGCGACTCATGCCGTTCCGTGCCGATGATATGCAACCCGCCTGCCGCCTTCACATGGTCGTGCAGCGCTTGCCATTCGTCATGCAGCTTCTGAATGCTCGCGGCTTTCTCACTTTCGGGAATCGACAAATCCGCTTCAATGAACGATGCCTGCTTCTCAACATTGCCGCCGAGCACGATGTCCGTACCACGACCGGCCATGTTCGTCGCGATGGTGGCCGCGCCCGGACGCCCCGCTTCCGCGACGATGGCCGCTTCACGCGCGTGCTGCTTCGCGTTGAGCACTTCGTGGCGAACGCCGGTTTGCGCCAGCAATCCCGACAGCAGTTCCGACGCTTCGATCGACGTGGTGCCGACGAGCGTCGGCTGGCCGCGTTCGACGCAATCGCGTATGTCGCGGATCACAGCGTCGTAACGCTCCTTTGACGTCTTGTAAATCTGGTCCTGCTTGTCGATACGCTTCGGCGGACGGTTGGTCGGAATCACGACGGTTTCGAGACCGTAGATTTCCTGGAATTCGTAGGCTTCGGTATCCGCCGTGCCGGTCATGCCGGACAGCTTCGCGTACATGCGGAAGTAGTTTTGCAGCGTGATGGATGCAAGCGTTTGGTTTTCCGCCTGAATCTGCACGTGCTCTTTCGCTTCGACAGCCTGATGCAGACCATCCGACCAGCGGCGGCCGGTCATCATGCGGCCCGTGAATTCGTCGACGATGACGACTTCGCCGTTTTGCACCACGTAATGCTGATCGCGGAGGAACAGCGTATGCGCGCGCAACGCAGCATAGATGTGGTGCATCAGCGTGATGTTCTGCGGCGCATAAAGGCTCTCGCCTTCGCCGATCAAATCCCACTCGGCGAGCAGACGTTCCGCTTTCTCGTGGCCCGATTCCGTAAGGAACACCTGACGCGCTTTCTCGTCCAGCGTGTAATCGCCCGGCTTTTCGACGCCCGTGCCGTCCGCCTTTTCTTCGCCGATCTGTTGTTCGAGCAGCGGCGGCAGCGCGTTCATGCGAACGTACAGTTCGATGTGATCTTCAGCCTGACCGGAAATGATGAGCGGCGTCCGCGCTTCGTCGATCAGGATGGAGTCCACTTCGTCGACGATGGCGAAATTCAGCGGCCGCTGCACGCGCCATGTCGGCTCGTAGACCATGTTGTCGCGCAGATAGTCGAAACCGAACTCGTTGTTCGTGCCGTAGGTGATATCCGCGGCGTATGCTTCCTGCTTCTGGTCATGTGCCATCTGCGACAAATTGACGCCGCAGGACAAGCCGAGAAAGTTGTACAAGCGCGTCATCCATTCGGCGTCGCGCTGCGCGAGGTAGTCGTTCACCGTGACGACGTGCACGCCGCGGCCCGACAGCGCGTTCAGGTACGCGGCGAGCGTGGCGACCAGCGTCTTGCCTTCACCGGTGCCCATTTCGGCGATCTTGCCGTAGTGCAAGACCATGCCGCCGATAAGCTGAACGTCGAAGTGACGCATTTTCAGGACGCGCCGGCTCGCCTCGCGGCAGACGGCGAACGCCTCGGGAAGAATGACGTCCAACGATTCGCCGCCAGGGACGCGCTTGCGGAACTCGTCCGTCTTCGCGCGCAACTGATCGTCCGAATACTTCTCGACGGTCGGTTCGAGCGCGTTGATGGCCGCAATGGTCTTTTGATACTGCTTGACCAGCCGCTGATTGCGGCTGCCAAAAATCTTCTGAAGGAAACCGGTCGTCATCGGATCAGTGTCTGCGTCGCGGTTTTGGCGTGCACATTTTGACAATGCGCACGGTCGGAAAACCTCGGCGACTTAAGTCCATTTTGGGTGAAATATCGGGTAGCCCGACTTTCTTACGAAGATCGGGCCCCGAGAATCGTACGTGCGAGTTTCCCCGCATACGGCTCAAATCTACAAACTAAGTTCTGGCTTACGTCAGAACCGGCTTAGTTACTACCAAGTTACCTGCATGCACCCGCTGATGACAGAATGGACGGAGAAGGACCCTGTTGGACAACGCGCGTCAAAATCGCCATGCATCCGGTATTGCAGATGATGTTCGCCAACGCGTCTCGTCCGTCAGGGCACCACCGCAGTGCGCGCACATCCCGCCTTGCGTCATGTACAACAGGACCCACTGCCGCCGATAACGCATCGAATCTGCCATGCGTTCCTGCGTAGTAACTCGCTGTGCTCCCATTCCGGATCAAAGGCATTGAAGTCCCCCTTCACCTTCTTATGCCGCTTGATAACCGTACCACTAATTGGGTACAGAGCAAGCAGCCTCTCACTGCCGTCATCTCGAGTAGTGTGGACGGCAAATACCCACTTCCTGTCATCGGCGGAATGGAAATACTTCCTTCGTACCCATCCAGCACTCTTGCGTGGATGTCGCCTGCGGGACCACCACCAGAGTTCTGAAAAACTAGATGCTCCATGCGAGCTGTACGTCTTCTTAGCCGAGATGGACCGATGATACTGAGCCCATCCCCGCAACATCGGGTTCAACAGCCGGATTAGATCCGCTTGTGTCACCGTTTTGTTGCCGCTGATCGTTTCCGCCACTTTGCGATAGAACGCTTGCGCGTTCGCTAGATTTCGGGAGGTACTTTCCGTGGTACTTCCGAAAGTTCCAACCGAGGAAATCGAACCCGTCGTCAATGTGGGTGATACGCAATGTGGGTGATACGCGTTTTTAGCTCGGATAGTTATAGTCCGCGCTGAGCGAGAAATGCTTCTACCCAAGGCCGGACGTCTTGTGCTAGTGTCATGAATTATAAATTAGTTTAATTACCAATCTTTGCTGCTTGAGAGGGGGAAGGGAAGAGTTGATTGAAGAGGCGCTCGGATTCGCGCAGCCCCTCCTCGGTGAGCACAACGGACTTCGCGTTGTTCACGGGG
>LELG01000158.1 GCA_001045575.1 Candidatus Burkholderia pumila | reverse complement strand
ATGGATGATGCGCAAAGCGCTGCGCAAATCGTAGAGATGGCGCGCATGATGAACTTGACCTTCGTCGACTCGCCGCGAGTCAGAATCTCTGGATGGATGGTATCGACTTCGTGACCGACCTCGGCATCGACAGGCCGTGCGAGGTGAGGAGAGAGGGGCTCCCAACGCATATTGTTTTCCGTCGAGCCTACATCCACGCCTGTCGCACGTGTCCGAAACGAATTGTGCAGACGCTCCCTAAGTAATCTTAACTTTAACTCAAACCATATTGCAGCGCAAGATCAAACCCTAGTACGACCAGCGAGCAGAACAGCCCAAGCGTCAGATTCGCCAGCCGGTGACCGACGTCCTTATGCTTCGTCAGCACGGCGCCCGCGAGGAACGCGATTTCCACGATGACCTGCATACAGAACACGGCGATCATCAACGCGAGCTCATAACCCATCGAATTGTAGTTCATGAAGTTGAAGCCATTTACCGCAACCCATGATCCGACTCGCCATGCTTCGTATGCCAAAAACAGCAATGGGAAGAAATAGCTGGCGACATAAGTCGGCACCGTGGCGTGCCGCAATTCCATATTCAAATGACGTGTTACTTGCATCGCGTACTCTCATCTGATTGCCCGGAAAACGCCAGGCAATTAACTGCACCGTGGCGTGCGAGTGTCTTCGGCTTTTTAAGATATACGCACATTATATTTTAAGTATATGACAATTTTTTGGAAAGCGAATCATCGTTATCCAGATGAGTTCGGCTGACAAGACGGTACAGGCGACGTTGTGCAATGCAGATTAATAAAGCAACTACTTAACTATCCTCTCTATATAGCTTGATGATGCCCGAAAAATCGATGCCGCCCAGCCCTTGCCTGCTCGTGGACTGCTGATACCACGGTTGTGCCAGCGCGCCCATGAAAACCGGTTGCTTCACGTTACGGGCCGCATCGACAGTCAGGCCGAGGTCTTTGAGCATGAGGTCCGCGCCAAAGCCGCCACCATATTCACGAGATGCAGGCGCGCTTTCGACAACACCCGGATAGGGATTACACGTATCGGAACTCCAGCATCGTCCGGTCGATGTGTTGATGATGTTCACCAGCTTTACTGGATCGATGCCAAGGTTTCGCTGAGTTCCATGGCTTCGGAAACGCCGATCATCAAAATCCCTAACAGCAGGTTGTTGCATAGCTTGGCGATCTGACCCTTGCCCGTTTCGCCGCATCGCACCATGTTTTTTCCATGCTTGTGAATACAGGACGCAGCATTTCGAACAGTGCTTCATCCGCACCAACCATGAAAGTCAGTGTGCCCGCTTGTACGCCCACGACGCCGCCAGAAACCGGCGCATCCGCAAACGGATTGCCCTGACCTAAAGCAGTTTCGCCTACCAAACGCGCGGTCGCGCCGGCGCTTTTAGCCGCTAGCGGGCACGAGATCGAACGCCGTCACCGTAATCCGCGCCTTAAGCAGGTTCGCCGCCATCGGGCCGCCCATGTGGCCCAGACCAATAAAGCCGATTCGCATCGCGTTCTCCTTAGCGCAGGGCAATGGTTGTGTTGACGCCGTCGTTCACCGTGGCGTCGTCGAACCAGCGCGGTGACGGTCTTCGTTTGCGTATAGAATTTCACGATCTGCTTGCCGTACGGCCCCAGATCGCCCAGTTTGGAACCGCGCGAACTCGTGAAGCTGAAGGTCGGCACGATGGCCTTATCGAGCGGATCGGTTTCGAGCATGCACAGCACCGGCCGAAAATCTCGGTCTTGTAGATGGTCATGTGTCGGTATCGACATTCGTGAACACCGTCGGCCGATGAAGTTGCCGCGCTCATAACCCTTCACGCCGATATCCCGCCCGTCGAGCGCGAGCGTCGCGCCCTCTTCCACGCCTTTGCCGATCAGATCGAGAATGCGCTCTTTCGCCGTCTTCGAGACGACCGGCCCCACGTCCGTATTGGCTCAGCACCCGCATTCACCTTCATCAGCGTTTTGGCGCATTCCACAAGCTCCGGAATCCATTCTTTCGATGCCCCCACGAACACCACCACCAACGTCGTCATGCAGCGCTGCCCTGCCGCGCCAAAGCCCGCGAGCGCGTTGATCGTCTGTTTCTTGTTGGCATCCGGCAATACGACGGCGTGATTCTTCGCGCCCATCATCGATTGCACGGGCTTGCCGTGCTGGCTTGCGGGGTTGAGACGTGCGTGCCGACCGCCGTTTATCCGGCGAAGGAAATCGCCTTGATATCCGGATGCGTGTAGATGGCATCGACCACGCTCTTGCCGCCGTGCACCACGTTCAGCATGCCGCCAGGAATGCCCGCTTCAAGCGCCAGTTCGACGAGTTCCATCGTCGAAAGCGGGTCTTGTTCGGACGGCTTGAGCACGAAGGTATTGCCGCAGACGATGCCATCGGAAATATCCAGAGTGAGATCATCGCGGAGAAATTGAAGGGCGTGATGCCAGCGCAAACGCCGATCGGCTGGCGCAGCGTGTACATGTCCACACTGCCCGCGACGTTCTAGGCGAATTCGCCCTGCTGCAAGGTGCCGATGGAACACGCATACTCGACCACTTCGAGGCCGCAGAAGATATCGCCTTCGGCATCGGCGATGCGTCTTGCCCTGCTCGCTAGTCAGCGTCTGCGCAATGCGCTTCTGATTCTGCCGCACCAGGTCCTGAAATTTGAGCATGATGCGCATGCGCGCGCCGAGCGGCGTGCTGCGCCAGGTCTGAAACGCCTTGTGCGCCACAGCGACGGCGGCGTTCACTTCGTCCATCCGTCGCAAAGGGCACGCGCCCTACAACCTCCTGCGTCGCCAAATTGACGATGTCGCGCCATTCCGCCGACTTCGACTCCACGAACTGCCCGTCGATAAGCAACTTCGCGGTACGCGCGGACGCGTTCTGCGCCGGATGTTCCGCTGCGATGTTCATTGACGTCTCCTTTAAGGATTGACGTCTCCTTTAAAGTTTTGCAGGCTGCAACACCGAGTATAGTGAGGCGAAAATCGGCGCGCTTGCAGCGCTGTCGCGCGTTCATTCATGGCGCGATATTTCGCCATCCTTATAGTAATCAACTTCCTTCGAAACTTGCCGCAATGATCGATTCAGTGAACTGAAACAATCATCCCGATCATTCTGGCCACCTCTGATTCCCGACCGCGAAAATCCGTGTTAATCTGTTTACCATACCTGCGCTCCGCTATTCGCTATTTTTTTTGTTTTGATATGCCGATGAAGCGTCGCCGGTCATCGCGCCGTGCAGCATAATCGCCGGTCGTTTTCGCTCCCCTTCGTGCGCATGGCGCATCTATATTATTGATTCTTATAAGCTTTTCATATTTCATAAACAACCGGTATCGCCGCTTGTTTCAACAGGCGCCGCACGCTGATGGCCTTCGTCATCCGGTCCAGAAACTCGATGTCGAACCAGCGCATTCGCTTCGTCTAGGCGCGCACGGCGCGCATCATCGCGGTCATTGCGCTAATCGCGGCGCTCGCGCTGGGCATCGCCATCGGCAACGACGTTCGCGCGCAATCATCTCGGCGAGGAACAGGCGCTGGCGTCGTGCCGTTCGTTCAAGATCGAGCAATTGGGGCGCATCAATGCGTCGATCATCGAACTGGCACCGCGTGTGGAAGGGCTGGCGGCGCGCATCGGCGAACTGCGTGATTTCGATGCGCGTCTCAAGAGCGCGAACGGCACAGGCACCACGCCGGGCGTCCACGATATTCCGCCGCTGCCCGATGGCAATGACCCGACCGTGTCACTCGATGGCGCAGGCGGCCCCGAACTGCCCGCGCGTCCCTGCGACCGCATGCGTGAAGACCATCGAGGGACGGCGCGAAATGATCGTCACCGCGATCCAGGTCAACCTCGGCCTGATCGCGCTGGCGGAAAGCGAAGTGACCAAGCGCTTAGGCTCGTTCGCCGCGTTGTTCGCAGTGCCGACGATGATCGCCGGCATCTACGGCATGAATTTCAAGAACATCCCGGAGCTAGACATTCCATACGGCTATCCGTTGTGCCTTTGCGTCATGCTGGTGGTCAATCTGATCCTGTACTGTCGCTTCAAGAAAGCGGGCTAGCTCTGAGGCAGAAAGCAAGGCAAAACCACGGCAGGGAAGAAACTTTGTTGCTATGGAAACCGTCTAAAAGTTTATTATTGTCTATAATTGTGTCTTGCAATTTCGCCGTTCTTCCGCTCACGTAAGGGGCTCAGGCGGCGAGCATCGCAAGCCCGTTAAATCCGTTTGACCTGCATCATCAGTACATCGGCACGAGTCGTTTTTGCCGATGTCGCCGTCCTGGCTCCGCCGGACTAATCGTCCGGCAGGGCCGTCAAGCTCACATCGAGCCTGAGAAAAAAGTGGCGCGCTTAAGCCCCTGATGCACGCCCGGCAGCGCTTTGCATCTTTCGATGCGAAGGCGCGGCGTTCCATTACATCTACAAACAAGGAGCCCTATGGCGAAAGAAGAACTCATCGAACTCGACGGTATTGTTGACGAAGTGCTTCCCGACAGCCGCTATCGCGTGACGCTGGACAATGGCGTCGTCGTGGGCGCGTACGCCTCGGGCCGCATGCGCAAGAATCACATCCGTATTCTGGCAGGCGACCGCGTGACGCTGGAACTGTCAGTGTATGACCTGACGAAGGGCCGCATCAATTTCCGTCACAAGGACGGACGCGCAAGCGGCGGTGCCCTGCGCGCATCGATGCGCTGATACCAGCGCATCGATCGCTATTGCGAAGCCGTCGTCGTTACCCGACGACACCAGGCTTGGGTGGCGCTTCACCGTGTTAGAAGCCTGTCCCCTCGCGATCGACACGCCCGCAATCTCGAACATCGTCATATCGTTATCCATCTCGCCGAGCACGGCCACGCGCTCCAGCGGCACGCTTGCGTGCTGCGCGAGTTCGCGGACCGCGGCGCCTTTCCTTTGTTCGCTTGCAGATTCGTAGTGTCAATGAAATACATCTACGAGCACGCCGAGTGCCCGCGCCCTTCCAGCTGTTTCTGCAACGGCGCCTTCCACACGCTCGATCAACGCCGTATCCGCATGCGAGCCAACGATCTTGTCGACGGCATCAAGATCGACGTCGTCGAAGCGTTTGACCAGCGTGCCTTCATAGCCGACCGGGCGCGTTTCCAGCGGCACATACGTGCCTTCAAGATTCATCAGATACCACGCATCGTCAATAAAAACCCATGCATCGACGCCCGCCGCCGCGAGCGCTTCGAGCGAATCCGGCACGACGCCGCGCGACAGCTTGTGCGACGACAACACTTCCCACGTGCCCGGCATCACCAGACTGCCGCCGTTATACGACGCATACGGTGTATCCACGTCCAGCGGCGCATCGACGATACGCCGCATGACCCTTCCCGGCCGGCTGCTGGCGACGGGAATTGCACGCCCACCTGCTTCAGCCGCCGCACCGAGTCGATGGCGCGCTGGCCGAGCGTCTTGTCGGTGTAAAGCAGCGTGCCGTCACAATCGGTGACGACGAACTCCACTTGCGCGAGCTTCGCCAGCGCCGCGTCCGTATCGCCTTCAAAGCTGTGCAGAGCGCTCATCAGCGTGCTCCCTCGCGCTGGTTGAAGTGCGGCAATTGCCGCGTCTCGCGCACCGAACGCGAATGCCAGAGCTTCGCGCCGCCTTCGATGCCGGCATCGTTCGAGACGACCGCCACGTTCTCCGGCAAGTCGAACTTGAGATGCGCCGCATTGCCGCCGCCGATCCACAGTTTGTCGTAATTCACCACGACGGCCAGCACGCCGAGGATCTTCTCGACGCGCTTGTTCCAGCGCTTCTTGCCGATCTTCTCCTTCGCCGCGTTGCCGATCCACTCGTCGTAGTTCTTGTCCTTCGCAATCGGATGATGCGAGAGTTCGAGATGCGGCATCAGTTCGCCGTCGCGGAAGAGCGCCGTGCCCGCACCCGTGCCGAGCGTCAGAACCATTTCGATGCCGCGCCCTTCGATGGCCGCGAAGCCCTGCATTTCGGCGTCGTTGATCATGCGCGCGGGCACGCCGCCGAGCCGATCCGAAATCTGCTGCGCGAGCGGCACGCCATGCAAGTATTGCGTGCCGAGATTCGGCGCGGTCAGGATCACGTTGTCGCGCACGACGCCCGGGAAGCCGATGGAAATATGCGTTGGCGGCGTCGTGACGAGCGGCTTGATGAGTTCCATCAGCGTATCTAGCAGCACGTCCGCTTTGGTCGGATGAGGCGTCGGCACCTTGAGGCGCTCGGTCTTCATCTCGCCGTCTTCGCTGATAATCGCCGCCTTCAGCCCCGTTCCACCGATATCGATCGCCAGAATGCGTTCGGCCTTCACCGCGTTTTTATCGACGTAAACGTGGCTTTTCTGCTTGGTTCTGGTGGGTATGCTCACGCGTTCTGGTCCTTTTGGTTGTGGTTGTCGGTAAGGGACGCCATTTGCGTCCATCGGCGGCAAGCAGGTCGTCCGCGGCTTTCGAGCCGGCACTGCCTGCGGGATAGCCATGAACTTCCAGGGCGTGTCCGGATGCAGCACCTTGTCAACTGCCGCTCATGCCGTCTCAATGCTGTCCGCGCCCTGAAATAGCGTTTCATAGCCGACGTGTGCGTGCTCCGCGAAGAAGCGCAATCGAAACGCGAACGCACCGCGCCGATCTGTATGACCGGGCCAGGGCATTTTCACGTTGAAGTCGAAGCTCGTACCGTGCGCCGGATCGATGCGCAGCGTAAACATGTTGGGCGTGAGGTTTTTTCCACGGGCATATCGCGGAACAGCAGGAACGGCACGCCCGCCCATCGCCCGTTTTCGATATAGAAGACGCGTGCCGCCGCGTAGGTCTCCGTGCGGCTGTCCTTCGCTACGTCCTTTTCACCGCGGTAGCCTGGTCCCGGCGGGCCCGTTTCGTACTGGCCGAACACGACGTCCTTCGCGCTCAGCGGCTGCATCGCTTCGAACACGTCGGCTTTCTTGCCGCGGACGGCTTCGGCATCGAATGAATTGGGCGGTTCCATGGCGATCTCATGCCGAGCAACTGGAAGAGATGGTTCGGCACCATGTCGCGGAACGCGCCTGTCTGCTCGTAAAAGCCACCGCGCCCTTCCACGCCAATCACCGCCGACGCTGTGATCTGCACATTGTCGATGTACTCGTGCCGGAATATCGGCTCGAACATGGTGTTGGCGAAGCGCACGGCGAGAATGCTCTCGTGTCCTTGCCCAGAAAATGGTCGATGCGGTAAATCTGCGTTTCCTGCGCGAACTCCAGAATTGCGCGATTCAGTTCTTGCGCCGACGCCAGATCCGTCCTGAACGGCTTTTCGATCACGAGCCGCCGGAAAGAAGTTGCCGTCTTTCTCTTCTAGTGTCACGAGTTATAAATCAGTTTCATTATCAATCTTTGTTGCTTGAGAGGGGAAGGGAAGAGTTGATTGAAGAGGCGCTCGGATTCGCCCAGCCCCTCCTCGGTGAGCGCAACGGACTTCGCGTTGTTCACGGGATTGCCAATCATGCCTGGAGCCGGTTTAGCACATCCCAATCGAAGCTTTTCCATGCGTGGTTTTGACCATGAAGCCTCAGGCGAAGAAGTGCGAAAACTGCCTCGTCAACTGCAGCAGTGTCGATGCCCATGGCAGTCGTTTCAATACCGTTTGGATCGGAGCGCAAAACCGTTCGAGGCTCGCGAGAATTTCGTCAGCCGACTTGGTCCACACAAACGGCCGGGGACTTGCGTTATAGACATCGTAAGGTAATGGCGTATCGCGTCTTCGAGCTGGCGTGTCGAGCGATGGGTGCCACGTCGAAGGCGCTTTTCGGTGAGCGTGGCAAACCAACGTTCGACCAGCGCTTGGATCTGACTTTTCTCGTCAACGCACAGCACCATCGCCTTGAGTGGCCCATCCAGGTGCAGGCCGACAATATCGCGCACCTTGTCGACGAACAATGGATCGCTCGAGAGCTTGAACGT
>LELG01000157.1 GCA_001045575.1 Candidatus Burkholderia pumila | reverse complement strand
AATGCGGCTCGATCAGCTCAATCAGCCGCGACCACGGCGCCACTTGTCTCATCTGCTCCCCAAAATCCCGCTTGCGCGTGCGCTTGGTTGACAGGTTCAAGCCGAGATAAAGTTGCGTCATTGCGATACTTTTAGGTCGTAGCTAATATCAGAGCATTCCTAAGCGACATTACGCGCAGTAGTTACGAAGAATTTCCTTAACTACGCTTAATTTAGCGTTGCCGCTCCTTCACGTGTATAGCATTTCCTAAAAACCGGCCAGAAATACTGCCTCCAAACAGCAGCTTTCATTCTCTATCGGCTATTAACCGCTATTCCTTCCTCAAAGCGCCTTCGCCGGCATAAAACCCAAACGCAGGCGGGCGCGACAAAACTTCCCGCCATCGATGGTGAGTTTCATCACCGGCGCGCCCAGATTTAGATTGAGCTTTTTCAAAAGACACCCAAAACTATCCGGCCGTGTGGCCGAATCGAAGTAATAGATCAGGTTCTGCTGGTCGGACACCGTGCGCCAGATCGTCGAAGAAAAGATTCAGCTGGTTCGGCGTGCTGATGCCCAGCGGCACGCTCACAGAACGCATCACGCTCACCACCGCCTGATACGCATACGACTGCTGCGGCACGCCCGTCATGTAATCGGGCGCGGGCTGCTTTCAGAATGGCGTCGAGCAGCAAGGAAGCGCGCATGAAGCGGTCCGCCGCGCGGTTCGTGCCCGGCAGGAAAATCTCGCCGACCACGCTCTTCCAGTATGTTTCGACGGCGAGCTATTCATCGTAGATGAGCGAGTTGATCATGACCTTGTACTTCTTGCCCTGATGAATGATGAGCTTGTCATTCAGATATTCAAGGATGGCATTGTCGCCGCGCGCATCCGACAAGGACAGATGGATGGTCAGCGGTTTGCCGTTCGGCAGCGGCGGCGCAATGATCTGGAACGGCTCACGGCTCAACACATACACGGCTTGAGCCACGGTCGCAAAGTTGTCGAGCGCGTATTGCGCCCACAAGCTGATGTGATGGACATCGGATCGCGCTTTGGGTCGGGCTTGCCGTAGTCGGTTTTGGCAAGATAGAGCGCGTTGGCGACGAGGTCGCGTTCGTTCATGCCATCGACGGTGCCGATCTCATAGCCCGACACGACCACGCTGCCATATTTCGATTTCCACTTGATGGAATGCGGCCCCGCGTTGCCGTCGCGTTCGATGCCCACAGGCATGACCCAGAACAGAAGTCAGAGGTTGGAGCGCATGTCTTCGGACCAGTTCATCGAACGGCCTGTGATGACGAGATTCTTCTCGCCGACATAGATCACGCGCGTGCACGCGAAGGCAATCGAGATCGACAACAGCGCGAGCACCGCAACGCTGACAAGCTTCAGGCTCAGACGAGACATGGCATCTTCCTCTCGGTCAGGGTGAAGGTTGGCCCGCGCGGTGAACGTCACGCCCGGCGACTCGATCGTCTCACGCCGATATGACGCGGTGCTTCTCCTTTCGACGCGCACGACCGCCACGATCAATAGTCACTTTTTTCGGCGCTGTAAAGCCAGCGCATCGCGGGCCGTGCCTACCGTACATGGGTAATATTTACCAAAAAAATCAATCGCCGGATAGTTTAAGGATTTATTTCCGATCGCCGATAAGAAATTCAGGAGTGGACCAAGGATCCTTTCCAAAGCCATTCCCGATTTCGACACGTATGTACGAAGATAAAAATGAGGACCACAACTGTGAGAGCAGTTTGAAAACCTCGCGGCGTGGCGCTCATCCTCGCCATCGCGACGTCGATGCTGGCTGACGCCGCCAGCCCCAAATCGACGACCTTCACGGTGTCGCTGACGATCCAGGCGAATTGCGCGATCACCGCGAACTCGCTCGACTTCGGGACGACCAGCCTCATCACCTCGAACATCGACCAGACGACGACTGTGGTCGTCACGTACAGCAATGGCACGGCGTATCAGGTCGGTCTCGATCAGGGCAATAGTGAGCGGCGCGGCCATCACGTCCCGCCTGCTCGGCGGCACGGGATCGAACACCGTCAACTTCGGGCCTGTTCCGTGATTCCACGCGTTCGCAGAACTGGGGCAACACGGCGGGCACGGATACCGTTTCGGGCACCGCGCAATCGCTGACTGTCTATGGCCGCGTGCCGACGCAGAATGCGCCGACCGCAGGCACGTATTCGTCGACGATCACGGCGACGGTCATGTTCTGAGGACGCAGGCGATGTTCTTTCCTCGTTTGAAATATCTGGTCGCCGCGATGCCGCTCGCTGCAACGTCGTTGCTGGCGGCGCACGCGCACGCCGGTTCGCTGCAGGTTTCGCCGATCCGCGTCGACCTATCGGAGGAACAGCCCGCCGCCGTAACGAAGCTGCACAACAGCGGCACTGCGCCGATCACCGCGCAGGTGCGGGTGTTCAGTTGGTCGCAGACGCTCGACGAGGATCGTCGCGAGCCCACCGATCATCACAATTCCTGCCGGCGGCGACCAGACCGTGCGGATTCTGCGCACGGGCCGCGAAGCGCCGCAGGGCGAGGAGACGTATCGCCTGCTCGTCGATGAAATTCCGCAGGCCGACCCGGCGCGCACGTCCGGCGTGCGCATGCAGTTTCGTTATTCGGTGCCGGTGTCCGCAGGCGCGCCCGCCAATGCCGCCGTGCCGAAGACCGACTTCACGTTGCAACAGGTCGCCGCCGCCGATGGCAAGAACGGCGCGCGACGCGCCTGATGCTGCGCGCATTGAACGAGGATGCGGCGCACGCGCAGTTGAGCCAGGTTCGCATCGAATGGCCCGATGGCCGCCACGACCGAACTCGCGCCCGGCCTGCTCGGTTACGCGCTGGCGCATGCGAATGTTTTTCGGCACGGCGCAGTTCGAATGCCGACATGGCCTGACGCGCGAGCACGCGCAGCGCCTCGGATTGCGTTTCGTCGAGACGGCGCGGCTCGTTAGTCCAGCATGCAGACCGTGCCGATGGGCAGGCCGTCTTCGGTCTTCAGCAGCGCGCCCGCATAGAAGCGCAAATGCGACTCGCCGACGACGAGCGGATTGCCCGCGAAACGCGGATCGGTCGATGCATCGGCGACTTCGAGGAACGCGTCTTCGAGCAGCGCGGTTGCGCAGAACGCTTTCTCCAGCGGCGTCTCGCGGATGCCCAGACCGACCTCCGCCTTGAAAAATTGACGCCCGTCGCCGATGAAATTCACCACCGCGATCGACGTGCGGCAGAGCACGGCGGCGAGGCTGGCGATTTACGCGGCGTGTCCAGCACGTCATAACACGCCAGGGCTTCGATCCGGCGGGTTTCGAAATCAGGGAGGTTCTTCATACGTCGGAAGTCGTTCACTGCTCGATTCGGGCGATAGCCGGTTTTTTGAGACAGGCAAACCTCGTATCGTGTGCAGGAGTCGTGCCATGCGCGCGTCTCCCTGACTGCATTATGCGCGCGTCCCTACCTCCACTTCCTGCGCTGTCCACTCTTTGACCCGTTCGCTCAAAGTCAATCCCAACCCCAGCCGCATCGGCACCATCATCCTTCCGTTCTTCGTCTCCAGCCGCTCGTTGAACAACGGCTCCAGCCATTCGAAGTGCTCGACCCAAGGTTCACGCGAATAGCACGCTGCGAGATGCACATGCAGTTCCATCGCAAAGTGCGGCGCGAGCATCAGACCCGCATGCTCCGCCAGCGTCGCCACCTTCAGAAACGGCGTGATGCCGCCGACACGCGGCGCATCCGGCATCAGATAATCCGCGCCGCGCTGGCGAATGAACTCCCAGTGCTCGGACACGCTCGTCAGCATTTCGCCGGTGGCAATCGGCGTATCGAATTGAGCGGCGAGTGCGGCGTGACCTTCGGCGTCATAGCAATCGAGCGGCTCTTCGATCCAGATGAGATTGAATTGCTCGAAGGTGCGGCACATGCGCTGCGCCGTCGGGCGGTCCCATTGCTGATTGGCATCGACCATTAGCGGGAAGCTGTCGCCGAGATGCTTGCGCACCGTCTGCACGCGATGAATGTCGAGCGCGCAATCTGGCTGTCCGACCTTCAGCTTGATGCCGCCGATACCCTTCTCGCGCGATGCATCCGTATTGACGAGCAGTTGATCCAGCGGCGTATGCAGAAAGCCGCCCGACGTGTTGTAACAACGCACCGAGTCACGATGCGCGCCGAGCAGCTTCGCTAGCGACAGCCCTGCGCGTTTCGCCTTCATATCCCACAACGCCACGTCGAATGCGCCGATGGCCTGCGCCGCCATCCCGCTGCGTCCCACCGAAGCCCCCGCCCACGCCAGTTTGTCCCACAGGCGCGCGATACCGCTTGGATCCTCGCCGATCAGCACCGGCGCGATTTCCTTCGCATGCGCGAACTGCCCCGGCCCGCCCGCGCGCTTGGAATAGCTGAAGCCGAGGCCGCGATGACCGTCCTGCGTTTCGATCTCGACGAACAGGATAGCGATTTCCGTCATGGGTTTCTGGCGGCCCGTGAGAACCTTGGCATCGCTGATCGGATTGGCGAGCGGGAGGAACGTCGACGTCACGTGCACCCACTTGATCTGATCGTTCACGGGCGTCGTCGATGAAAAACCGTTAGTCGCGTTCATGGTGGTTGTTCTTTGTTGCTGAAGTCGTTCGATACATTAATCATAAAACGATTGCGCAATCATCGTAGTTTACACTGATACCATGCGGTTTCTTGATGAAGTCACTCGCATATTCTAATGCCTTGAAACCCACGAACACACACCACACGATGGCCAAGAAGAACGAAAAGATTTCCGCGATTCCCGTCAGCGGTTCGAGCAGCGGCGAAAGCGTCACGCTGATCGATGTCGCGTGCGTGGCGGGCGTTGCGCCAATGACCGTTTCGCGCGCGCTGAACCGCCCTGAACTCGTCAGAAGCGACACGCAACGCAAGGTGCTCGAAGCCGTACGCGCGACGGGTTACGTGCCGAACCTGTTGGCCGGCGGCCTTGCGAACAGCAAGAGCCGCCTCGTCGCGACCCTGCTGCCGACCATCGCCCATTCGATCTTAGCGGACACCGTGCAGGCGTTGATGGACGGCCCCCACGTCATCGAACTATCAGACGCTCTTGGGCCTGACGGGGTATCAGAGCGAGAAGGAAGAAGCGCTCGTCGAGGCGATTCTCGGACGGCGTCCGGACGGTATCGTGCTCGCGGGCATCAGTCATAGCGATGCCACCATCGAGCGGCTAACGAAGGCGCGTATTCCTGTCGTCGAAATATGGGATCTGACGGACAAGCCTATCGATATGGTGATCGGCTTTTCGCACGAAGAAGTCGGCCAACACGTGGCGCGGCATCTGCTCGACAAGGGCTACAAGCGCTTCGGCATCGTCTCGGTCGATGATCCGCGTGGCCTGCGCAGATGCGAAAGCCTCAAACGCGAGCTCGCTCGCCATCACGCCGTGAAGCCGGTTTTCGAAGTGCGGCCCGCGCCCGCTACCTTGCAGGCGGGACGCGAGGGGTTGAACCACCTGTTGGCGAATGGAGAAGCGCCCGAGATCGTCGTATGCAGTTCGGACACGCTCGCGCAAGGCGTGCTGGCCGAAGCTGCGAACCGGCGCATTGACGTGCCGCGCAATCTTGCCGTGATGGGCTTCGGCGATCTCAGCACGGCGGCGCATGTCTATCCGTCGCTGTCGACGGTGCGGGTAGATGGCGCGCGAATCGGCATGGAAGCGGCGCGTGCGCTGCTGGTGCGCTTCAACGCGCCCGCTTCGGATAGCGATAGCGATGAGCCGAAGCCGCGCATGCGTATCGACACGGGCTTCAGCATCATCGACCGCGAGAGTACTTGACTCAGCGTTCGCCAAACGCTTCCGTCGGCACGCGCTTGCCCATGAGGAACGCGTAGGCGACGAGTTGCAGCGAGCGCACATCGACATCGTCCGTTTTCGATGCGATGAGTTGATGGAAGCGCTCATACAATGCGGGATATTCGCGCTCCGGTCCGAGCCTGACTTCTTCGCCCGCGATGGAAAGCCGCTTGCCACCTTCGCGGATCGACAGACGGCCCGCGTCCGTATCCATATCGATAGCCCACTCTTCCACCGGGCCATGACGCCAGTCGAAGAACGCGCGCACGACTGCGCCGCTCGTATCGATGCAATCGCGTTCGGCGGCAATGGGCGTTTCGGTATCGCCCGGCATGGTGAGCGCCGCGCCGCGCGATTTCACGCGGCAAGATGCGGGTGACGATGGACAGCGCGTTGATGCCCGGGTCGAACACGCCCAACCCCCCCCCCGGTTCCCAGACCCATTGCTGGCCTGGATTCCAGCGTCGCACGTCTTCCTTCCATCGCACTTCGACGGCTTTGAGCGCCTTCGACGCCAGCCATGCGCGCGCCTGTTCTTCCAATGCACACTCGGTTCGCGCGAATGCCATGTCGCAAACAGCGTGCAGCCGCGCGCTTGGGCAATGTCGTGCAGCGCCCTGACTTCCTCACGCTCGCGCCGGGCGGTTTTTCCAGCATGACGTGCTTGCCGGCATCGAGCGCGGCGAGCGCTTGCGCGTAGCGCACTTGCAGCGGCGCGCAAAGCGAGATGGCCTGCACGTCGGGCTCGGCAGCAAGTAACGAGGCCGATGTCAGGATAATTGCGCACGCCATCGACGCTTGCATTGCGGCTCGCGCATGCGACGAGTTCGAAGCCGGGTTGCGCGGCGATGGCAGGCAAGTGCTGATTGCGCGCAATTTTGCCGATGCCGACGACAACGAGCTTGATGCTGGAAGTCGTAAGGAATCTCGCTATTTGATGATGGATAAGTGTCTGTGATGCTCAACGCGCAGAGCGTAGCACCAACGCATCCACAATCGCATACGCGGCCACTACACGCCCACTATTTGGATAATTCCGGTTCACCAGCATCACGATTCCCACGTGCTTCGCCGGCACGAACGCGATATACGTACCGAAGCCATTCGTCGATCCGGTCTTGTGTTGATCCACACATGTGCGTCGCATCGACGGCGCGTTGCCACGGCGCGGCGATACCCTTCGCGGTCCATATTGGCTTGCAGGAAGCGGGTCATGTCGGCGACGGTCGAGCGCACGCCGTATGCCTCGGACGACAACACGCCCGCCATTCATGCGAATGGGCTTGCCGTCCTTCGTATAGTCCCACGCGTAATCCTTTTCGCGCGATGCCGACACGTGCATGAAGCTGTTGTTCATAACGAAGGCGGGAAAAACGCGCTGCTCCATGAGCGCATCGAACGGCGCGTGCATGGCCTTAGCCGTAATCAGCCCAAGCGTGCCGATGCCCGGATTCGCATACGTGCGAATCGTCCCTTCGGCGGTTCGTGGCTGCCACGCCTTGAACCAGTCGAGCAATTGCGCATCGTCGTGAACTTCATCGGGCACTTGCAGCGGCAGGCCCCCCCGGCGTGTGCGTGCCGAGACTCAGCAGTTTTACATCGCCGAACTTGCTGCCTTTCAGAGCCGGCAGGAACTTGCTGACGGGATCGGGCAGCGAAAGCGCGCCCTGCTGCGACGCATACGATGTCAGTCAGCATCGCCGTGAACGTCTTGCTCACGGAACCGAGTTCGAACAGAGCGTGTCGCAACAGCGTGTCGCGCGTGACGGGCCGTGCGCCTTGCACAAAAGTCACGCCGTAGTCGAACACATACGCCTGGCCATCGACGACCACACCCATTGCCATGCCGTTGATGCCGTTCTTCGCCATCAGCGGTTCGATCTGCTAGTCCACGACGCGCTTCACGCCGTCTCGCGTCAAAGAAGCCGCATGCGCAGCGGCGGCGGTGATCGACAGGCTGAGAATGGCCGTGGCCACGAGACGCGTCGCACGAAAGGTCATCGTCGGAATCCTGGGTCGGTAGGGTAGGCCCACCTCTCCTTGAGGAGAGGGCCCTCCTTGGAACCGTACGTGCGAGTTTCCCCGCATACGACTCGAGCCTACGAACAAAGTCCTAGCTATTGCAGGACCGGCTTAGTTACTACG
>LELG01000156.1 GCA_001045575.1 Candidatus Burkholderia pumila | reverse complement strand
AATGCATGGCGGCTGAGTAATACTCTGCACTGCAACGGGCGTTGACCAATCGCTTTCTGCGATCCCTCGGTCTTCCATCACTGCCTCCCTAGCCGATCAATCGATCCGAACCGCCGTGTATGAACCCTTACGCACGGTGGTGTGGGAGGAGGCGGGCCTTACGGTCCGCCCCTATCCCGATTCCTTTCTTTGCGGAAGGGCCGGAAGCTTAATTGGTATAAGCTGTCGACTCATAATCGACCGATAGTGGGTTCGAATCCCACCCGGCCCACCAAGTTTTTTGTTTTGATTTTAAAAAGTTAGCGCAAATTGTCCCTAATAAAGAACTATCAGGGACAATTTGTGGGTCATATACTCACTAGGTCGGGCCTGCTGACTCTTTTCTTTATCGTTCATCCGGGTACACTGAGCTAACACTGCACCCTAAGAACCAACGCTCCGCTGGTGACCCTTGATGCCGCTTAGCCGCCCGCCGTGCCGTCTTGAACTCGCCTGAGCGCCGCACTAAGGCACCGAAGTTCATCTTGAAGCTCAGTTCGAGAGGCCGGAATATTGCGGTTTCAATTTGGGCGACGTGGGTTCTGTCTACGCGCAATTTGTGGGACAAGGCCTTGCAGAACGGGTCAACTAGGCAAAATCGTTAGGGCGGAGGCCCCGCCTGTTGAGGTTACGGCAATGTCGCCCATTGACCGAGGACATGCTCGAAGACATCGAACTCGGTCGCGCGGTCACCGTGCACAACAAGGCGCAAGGCGCAAAATTCGTAATGGGCCCCGCATCATCGTTCCCGTGACGGACTCGAGGCTGTTGGACCGCACCCTTTTGTACACCGCAATCCGCGCGCGCAGACGCATGTACTCTTGGTGGGCAATCTGAAAGCCGCTCGCCGAGCGGTGCACGCGCCCCCGAAGGCACACATCCGCAGAGTCGCACTAGACCTCTTACTCGCGAAATATCTCGAGCAAGCAAAACTTGGCGTATCTGAAGAGGCGTGAAGTTCGTGACGGCGTGAAACGGGTCAAGGGTGGGCTTCAGCCCGGCGTGTCGGCATTATCGGGCTTCCAACCATGCCAAGCTCGCGTTGCAACGATAAGAGTTTGCTACCACAAAACTGGGTTTGGAAGCGCTCATAAGGCCTCCAATGACCACGCAAACCGGCTGTACTAACAGTTTGACCAGACTCTCCACAGTGAAGGTCAGGTGGATTGCTACGGCATAGGCCGGACCTCCGCCCTCGCTGTAGACGTCGCCGCCGATCAGAAAATTGCCAAAGCCCGTCATGCCGAGATCGCCATAGGCAACATGGAAATCGGAGAACTCCTCCATCGCCGGATAATCGGCATTGCGTAGCCGCTTAAATCCGTCGCGCACGAGAATGCTTGTGCTCTGATCGAAATGTTTCCGATAGAGCAGCTTGGCATGATCTTCGATGAAGACGTTGGTGAGACTGGGCATGCCGTCCTCCAGTGCGGCCGCCAATGTCTTGGGTTCGGTGAAGCCCGCGTGGATTAGAACAGGGTGATGATCGGCATGTTGGCCATAGCAAGCAATTACTTCGTCGACTGCCATGTCACTACGCAACAGGATGCCGGCGGAAATATTGTTAGCGCCCTTAAAGTTTTCTTGTAGGAGACCGGTGATGCTCGTCCCGTCTTCCTGATGGTCGCCGTGATAGGGGTTCACGATAACAATTGCGCATCCACCGGCGTCGCATACCGCACTCAAGGTCTTCTTAAGGCTGCCCAGCGACTCGCGTACCGGCTCAATCACAGGTATGAAGTTCTTTTGGGCGAGCAACTTCGCCATTTCGCGGATCGTGACGAGCTCGAATTGTTTTCCGCGGAAATAGGGATGGTACATACGTCGATCAGCTTCAAGTCATCGCCGCGCGCAGCGGGGTCGCTATAGCGTCAATCAGTCTCGAATGATCAGAACGGCGCACCGATACCGACAACGCCGCAGCCTGCAAGGACCTAGGCAAACGATCGACGAGGTCGCCGAGCGGTGCGAGATCACGCGTCCGCACCATCATCTCTACATGTAGCGCAACCGGATCAAGCTTGGCGAAGAGGTCACGCATCGCGGCGTGCTTCTGCGTATTGGGAACCTCCGGTACCGTCACGCCCGTCGCCTGCAAGATTGCGATGCCTTCGGCCATGCGCAACGACTCGAACACAGTCACTGGACAGATTCGCGCCGGACAGTCTACCGTTTCGCGCACCGGCGTAATCCGGTAGCGCTTGGAAAGGCACATCATCCCCACATCGTCCGGAATCGTGTCTAGGATGCCTTCGATATGGCCTTCGCTCGCGATCACATTCACTTTGGCGAAAACTCGCTTGTAGTTCTCGATCTGGTTGACAAGCCGCGCAAGCGAATCCCGCTCCGACTTGATCTCATAGACGGTCGCAGTGCCATTCAAGATGACGAGATCAGCCTTGCAGCTACCGACACGAAACTCATTGA
Organism: Candidatus Burkholderia pumila; assembly: GCA_001045575.1. Classification (GTDB taxonomy): domain Bacteria; phylum Pseudomonadota; class Gammaproteobacteria; order Burkholderiales; family Burkholderiaceae; genus Caballeronia; species Caballeronia pumila. The sequence continues at coordinate 5,529 of LELG01000156.1, read as the reverse complement.
GCATCGAGGCAGTGCGGAGCGAATGTGTTTCCATCAATACTTTCTGACTGATCGTTGCTCGATAGATGTATTCGTCACGGTGCCCCGCGATTTTCAAAATATCGAACGAACGCGGAGTCGAAAGTGTCGCCGACAGTCGCGTACGGACCAACATGCTCGATCAGATCGGTCTGCCCGAGCAGTCGACGGAACAAGCCAGATCGGCCTTTCGTCGCCATTTCACGGAAAACGGCGGCGGAAAACAGCCGAGTCAAAGCGGAAAGTTGCGCTGTGCTGTGGATCTTCATTCCCCCACCTGAGCCGTGCAGGTTTTTTTTGTGGGCATCCTGTGTCCTCATTGCCTTGGAGAGATAACGCCCACGTGGCTTATACAAGGTTGTTCTAGACACGCCATAACGACGAGCTATATCGGCCACCTGAATACCAGGATCGCACAACAACACCTTGATTTCACGCACCTGCTGTTCGTCCAGTTTCGGCCTCCTGCCACCGGACCGACCTCTCGCACGAGCAGCAGCTAGTCCGGCCTGTGTGCGCTCCCGGATCAAGCCACGCTCGAACTCGGCCGGCGCCGCAAACACGTGGAAAACCAACTTGCCCGCCGCGCTGCCTGTCTCGATCTTCTCCGTCAAGCTCTCAAAGCCCACACCTTGCCGCTCAAGGTCGGCGACGATCTGCACCAAGTCGGGCAAACTGCGGCCAAGCCGATCTAGCCGCCAGACGACAAGGGTATCCCCAGCTCGCAGCGCCTTTCGGCATTGCTCTAGCTCCGGGCGAGCCGCACTCTTACCGCTGGCCGCTTCCTCGTAGATCGCAGCGCACCCAGCCTGCATGAGCGCGTCGCGCTGCGAATCTAGGTGCTGGTCATCGGTCGATACGCGAGCGTACCCTATGCGTTGATTCATTGGACGCAATCAGAACACTGAAAAATTTACGAGTATATTAACATTCATCGACGGCTTCGGCGACCCTAAAAAAAGGGACACTACGGAGTGTCCAAAAAAACGCCCGTTTGATGAACAAGCCAAGTGAACACATGCCGCCCACCCGAGCTGTTCGTTGACACTTGAGGGATTGGCTCAAACCGCACCCCACCCAGATCGCATGTCTTTTTAGCCGCTAAAATCTAGGCGGCAGCCGCTGAGGAGCCTCGCACATTCACTGCGGCACCGATCCCTCAAGTGTCAAAGACCGCCTCCCATCAGACCATTTCACCATGAGGCCCAAGGCTCATGGTTTCTCGGCAGACCGGTGCGAGTCCTTTCAAACCTGTCGAAAGGCAAGCTCGACCGCATCCGGTTCGCGGCAACGTTCATCCATCAGCCAAGCCTCCCCTGCGACCAGCGCCTCCGAGCGGCCGCAGTAACGTTGCTCCAGTGCACTAAAGATATTCCCCGTACGGATGTTCACTTCCCAAGCTCGACCATCGTGAGTACGGCACACGGCATAGGCAAAGTAGCTTCTCAAAGCGTTCATTTCGTTGTGAGCCGTTTGCAACTCCGCGCGAAGCGGCGGCAAACTATCAATTGCGCCACATCCAAGGTCACGGTTGCTCATCGTGATTTCCTTTGGGTTCGAGGGCTCGACTTCCCAGCCTTCGAGGAGGCTTATCACAACCTCGCACCATGCGAGCACGTCCGCCTCTGACTGAAATATTTCGATCTCGCGATTTCGATCGAGCGCCCCATCCTATCAATTGAATCCACCTACTCCTCCAAAATTTCACTCCCGCTGCGAACGCATATGCTCTTGGCAGGCCCCTCCCATAGCAGTATGAAAGGCCGGCCGCAGCGTGTCACGTACTACTGCCATAGGCACCGTGATTCTCGTTATGATTGATAGCCAGCTACTGCAATATTTCTCGAAATGAAGCCCTCTGATTTCCATATTGGCCTGGCGTTTACATGCGGCCCCTTCTGGTGGAGCTGTACGGATGTTGGCTCTCGCACTGTGACAGCAATCAGGCTCGTTGAAGATGACCCAAACTGGTACGCAGGGCCGCCGTATATAGTCGAAGAAATAGTGTTTGACGAGGTGGAACTCGAGGATGCGTACCTGTCGGATGATGACGCGATCCGTACGGCGATGAGCGAAGCGGATACGTCCGGACATCCAGGATTCCCGCACGAAGTAGTCAGCACGATGTTTGCTGCACGTAATAACGCCCGGGCTTACCCGAGACAACCTCTGCTGCGCTTTGATCGCGTTCGCGAAGACGGTGAAATACTGCACCCCCTACGCCGCGGTACAAATCGAGAAGAATTGGGTCATCAAGTTGTATTTGCCGTTCACTGCCGAATGGGCAGAGTTGCCAGAAGCAGTGTTCGTGCGATTGCCTATCTCAACCAGCGCGGACATCAAACGTCGGAGCCAGACATGAGCAGTGCGACCACGCCGGGGGCGATGAGAAACCATCCACATCCCGGTGAGTTACTGCGTGAGGATGTTTTCCGATCGTTTGACCTGGATTGGATGTAGCCGGTGCCGCGAAGCAACTTGGCGTATCACGTTCGGCGCTATCGCATGTGCTCGACGGTCACGTTGGCATAAACCTTAATCTGGCGACTCATTTAGAACACGCCGGGTTCAGCACTGCAGGCTTCTGGCTGACCCTGCAACGCAATTACGAACTTTCGCACTCAGCGCCTACGAAGCAGCGATGAACGGCGAGAAAGCGGGCAACATCTTCGGTATCTGGAAATGCCGAAAAGGCAACAGCCTTGACTATCGAGAAAAAAACATCGAGGCGAGTGGAGCGAGCCGCTCGTAAATGATGTTTACCTACTGCTCGAACGTGTGAATGAGTCCACGAAGGAAGCAATTGATTCGCTCGATAGTGCTCTCTCGTTCGTTGCGGACTCGAACAAACGCATCAAGACAATGCTGAGGAGCAGCAATGAACGCCAAGAAACTGGTAACGATTGAAGAAATGAACGAGGTTATAGCCAAAAGTTGGACGGCAGCGGGCCTAGCCGGCCTCGTTCCGGCTGAAGAAATCGACGCATGGGTGGCGAGTGGGGGAACCGAAAACGTGCGAATTGAAAAGGGCGGCCGGCTCACAGTGGCCGCCCTTTTCACATCCCTATTTTGCGTTAGTGTCGAGCCAACAATCGCTCAACGGCGGTCTTCGCTTCACGAAAATCCGTTGGCGTAGCCCGGCCTGTTTCGGCCTGGTAGAACACAACCATGAACAAGTTTGCGACCGCCTCGGCCATCCGCGCCAGCTCACGTGCAGTGTCCTGATCCATGAAATGCAGCGTCACGAGCTGCTACGCCGCTTGATGGATAACCTGTTGTGCTTCGGTATGGTGTGCAGTTGCCATGCTTCACCTCTCTCTGGATCAGGTGTTGTCGTGGAAGTGCCGGCCGGTTGCCGCCGGCCGATGCGCTTTCTAAGCATCGTCTTGCGTTGAACGTTGCCTTTTCACGAACGCGGCTACCTCATCGTTCGTGGTGGTGCCGGCCGTCGCACTTTGCTGCCCCCCACTGAGACTGTCGCCGGCGAAACTCGGTCCGGTGTCGATGCCAGCGCTGCTCTTGCTCGAAATTGCCGATGCGATTTTGCCGCCCGTCGTCTGCGCGATTCGTTCCCTGGCGGTATCTGCCATGTTCGCGACTTTGCCCTTAGCGATCTTACCTGCACGCTTGGCGAGATTCCCACCCATGTCAGCCGCGAATCGACCGGCCGTACTCATCGCCGATGTGAAGCTATCGCTGCCACTCGAACCACCAAGCGAAGCACCGCCCGAACCACTGCTGATACTGCTCGAGCTGCCGCCGTCGTCCGAGAACATGCCGCGACCCTCGGCCATGCTCTGCTGCGCTGACTGAAACGCTGCCTTGAGGGCCGACGCTCCACCGGCCGTGCTTGTCGCGCCAGCCATCGCAGCAAAACCGACCGAAGCCGCCGCGCTCGCAGTCATGGCGGCCACCCATCACCGAACTAACCCCCCTGCGCCACCTATGGAGACCCAGCGCCGCCAACCCCGACGATGCCAGCGATCCTCGGCAGCACCTTGTTCGTGAGATACATCAGCACGAATGCGGCGATGAGCATGATCGCCATTTCCTTGAGGTCGATGCCGGCTCGCATGCTGGCGTAGTACTCGTTGATGAACGTTCTGCCGATGCCGATGAGCAGCAGCATCACCATCAGCTCGGCACCAATCGCCAAGACATCGCTTTTTTTTTTGCGCCTCAGAGCCGTTCGCTTGCGTATCAAGCAATGTTTGCCGCTGCGCGTCTGTTGCAACCAGTCGAGGTGAAGCACGGCGACGAGCGGTAATAGGCCTTTGGGGGATCAACGGAACGGAAAGTGCACATAAGCGCGCTCATACCGCTTTGGTTCGACTCCCGGTTGCGCCCCGCGGGCACCTTCCTGAGTTCACTGACCAATCTTCGCGTAGTTTCCGCTTCGGCTTGCGCGCGTTCGGCGCTTAGCGTTGCCTCCTGCAGGCGTGAACGCGTGGTGGCCAATTCGTCCGCGGCAACGCTGCTGCTTCACTGCGAGCTCTGCCGCCTGTTGCGCCAGGCCCAGTTCCGTACGCAGTGCGCCGATCGCTGTCGCATGCTGAACGGCGGCATCTTTCAGTTCGGTCCTTGCAGTTGCGAGTTGGACGCGCAGGTCGTCGAGCTGCTTTTCACCCTTCTGGCGGGCTGTGCGCTCCAGGTCGATTTCCCGCAGGGCACGTTTTTTCATGATTGAGCGCCCGGGCTTCGGCGGCGTCGGCACGCTGCCTGGCCAGATCGATTTCGGCGCCGAGATCATTTTTGACCTCTACTAGCTGACGGGCGCCCTCGTCCAGTTGACGCCGCGCCTCCTGGAGGCGAGTTTCGGTTGCGGCGTGAGCGTGTCGCTCGCTCGCGAGCGCATCGCGGAATTTTGACAAGCTCGGCGCGCGTCGTCTCGAGTTCGGCCTCAATGAGCGCGGCGGCCTGTTGTTGCGCCTGGGCATCGGCAACGGCCCGATCCCGAATGGATTCGGCTTCATGCGCCTGATGACGCGCCTCGGCGCGCAGAGTGGCCAGTTCGGCAGAGGATGCCTCGGAGGCAGAATGCCAGAGCAAGGAAGCCGAGCGACTGCTGCTCTGGGCGGTCATCCAGCACGGCAAGCCGCTGTCCTCCCTGACACACGAGGATCTGCTCGCCTACCAGCGTTTTCTCTGCGATCCGCAGCCAGCCTGGCGATGGGTCATGGCTGTGCGCAAAAAGCCCGGACGCGCTTCGCCGGACTGGCGACCGTTTGCAGGCGCCCTGTCATCGACGAGCGTACGCCATACGATGACGATCCTCAATGCGATGTTTGCCTGGCTCGTTGATGCCGGGTATCTCGCCGGCAATCCGCTGTCGCTCGTGCGTCGTCGCGGTGTGGCGACGAAACCGGCGGTCACGCGGTACCTGACGCACGGTTGGTGGGTGTGGTCAAGACGACGATCGAAATACTGCCTGCGCACACCGAACGGGAGCGGTTACATGCTGCCCGCTGCCGGTGACTGTTTACCGTACTGTACCTGGCCGGCTTGCGCGCG
>LELG01000155.1 GCA_001045575.1 Candidatus Burkholderia pumila | reverse complement strand
GATTCTTTCCTTGAAACGAACCAGAGCCTTGGATGCAATCCGCCGTTTGACCTGGTTCCGCTCAAGGAAGGTGAACCCAAGGAACTTGCGCGTGTGTGGCCGTGCGACCGCGCTCTTCGCTTCATTGACTTTCAGCTTGAGCTTGCCGGTGAGGAAGGATTTCAGTCTTGCCATCACACGCTGGCCCGTGCGTTCGCTGCGCACGTAGACGTTACAGTCGTTGGCTTACCTCACGAAACGCAGCCCGCGCCACTCAAGTTCCCGGTCAAGGTCGTCGAGCATCAGATTGGATAACAACGGCGACAGGCAACCGCCTTGGGGTGTGCCTTCGTCCGTTGCGCCAATAATCAGCCCGTTTTCCAGTACGCCCACCGAGTTGCGACAGCATGCTCGTAGGCGGCGCTGTTAGCGTTGGCGGATGCATCGGACTTGTTGCTGCCGAAGCCGAATTACTGGAGATTGAGTTATGCGTAGGATGGGCCCGGCGCGACGAACATGCCGATCAAGCCTGCGGCCATGAGCGCGATCCGAATTGAGCGATTCGACATGGTGACTTCCTCCTTCTGAAACGATCCTAAGGGTCGAACGGGCCCATTCGACTCCCGGTCATTTCGACGGTTCGCTTCGCTCACATTTGCTTGCAATTCCATCAGAGGAATGTTGCTTGTCGCTTCACTGTTTCAGTTCCGGAAAATCTTCTTCCCAATACTCGAATTCGCCGCGCACGCCATCTTGCATGCGAGATGCTTCTTGCCTGCGCAAATCAACGCGCCAGATTTTGCCGCTGATGGTCTTCGGCAATTCGGAGAATTCGAGACGGCGAATGCGTTTATAAGGCAGGCGCGAGCCGTTCGCGCGAGATCGCGAATGCGCTTTTGGTGAGTTTCGGTCCGAGCGTTATAATCGTGACGCAGCGTGACGAACGCTGCGTCACGGACAGACGTAAGGGATCGGGACTTGGCACGACCGCCGCTTCCGCGATCGCTTCATGCTCGATCAGCACGCTTTCCAGTTCGAACGGACTCAGCCGATAGTCCGACGAATTGAACACATCGTCTGCGCGGCAGACGTAGGTGAACATGCCATCGGCACTGCGGGATGCGACGTCGGAGGTGTGCGATAGAAGCCGTCGCGCATCGCGTTTTCGGTGGCGGTGGGATTGTCGGCGTAACCGGTCATCAGGCCAAGCGGCGGCGGCTTCAGTTCCAGCGCTATTTCTCCCTCTTCCGCACATGCGCCATCCGGATTCAGTAGAGCAGCCCGGCAGCGGCCGTCCCATGGATCCCACCACGAGCGCTTGTCCCGGCGTATTGGCGATCTGCGCAGTGGTTTCGGTCTGGTCATAGCCATCACGGATTGGCAGGCCCCACGCGTGCTGCACGCGTTCGATGATCTCCGGATTCAACGGCTCGCCCGCGCCGACGATCTCGCGCAACTTCACCGCATACGACTTCAACGGCTTCTGCACGAGCATGCGCCACACGGTCGGCGGCGGCGCGCAGAGCGTCGTGACTTCGTATCTGACGAGTAGTACATCGAGCGCACGCGCCGCATCGAAGCGCGTGAAGTTGTAAATGAACACGCACGCCTGCGCATTCCACGGCGCGAAGAAGCAGCTCCACGCGTGCGCTTCGCCCAGCCCGGCGAACTGATGTTCCAGTGGCACGTCGCCGGGTTGCAGGCCGATTGTACATCGTCGACACAAGTGGCCGACCGGATAGCTCTGATGCGTATGCGCGACGAGCTTCGGTTTCGATGTCGTGCCGGATGTGAAATACACAAGATACGGATCGGCGGCATTTGTTTCGGCATCCGACATAAATTCTCGGGATATTTCGTAAGCGTCTTCAAAGGCAGGCCAGCCTTCCTGACGATCGCCGGCCGCAATACGCAACCCGGCACGTCGATGCCCGCGAACTTGCGCGTCTCGCCCGAATCCGCGATGACATGCTGCACGCGCCCCAGCGCAATGCGATCACGCAAATCGCCAGGCGCAAACTGCTTCGTCGCGGGCAGGACGATCGCGCTGAGCGCTCGCTCACCTGTGCGAACGAGAGACACAATGCATCGCCGCTTTCGTTGACGATATGCAAGGCAGGCGCGTGATTGTCGCGCGCCATCGGGTCGAAATAATCGAGCGTCCAGTTGAAGCGATCGAGCGCGGGCCATTTGAAATTGCGATACGCTGTCTCGTAGTCGGTGCGATGCGCAAACAGAAAGTCACTTCCCTCGATGAAAGACTGGGCTCTTGTCATTGCGTCTCCATCTCGTAGTTTTATACGCCGCGCGCAATCACCATCCGCTGCACTTCGCTCGTGCCTTCGTAAATCTGCGTGATGCGCGCGTCGCGGTAATGACGTTCCACCGGATAGTCCTGCAAATAGCCGTAACCGCCGTGAATCTGAATGGCATCGGAACACACGCGCTCCGCCATTTCGGATGCAAACAGCTTCGCCTGCGACGCCTCCGACAGACACGGCACACCCTCGGTGCCCATGCGCGCCGCGTGATGCACGAGCAGGCGCGCGGCGTTGATCTGCGTCTGCATGTCGGCGAGTATGTTCGCCACCGACTGATGCCCCGTGATCGGCTTGCCGAATTGCACACGGTCTTTGGCGTAAGTACGCGCCGCATCGAAAGCCGCGCGCGTCCTTCGGCACGATGAAGGCCGAGAGGCTGCGCTTGCCCGCGTCGGGATCCGTGACGGCGAAGACGATCCCCATGCCCGCGCGCTTGCCGTTGGTCACAAACTGCTTGCTGCCCCGAGATGATCCACTGCCCGTCTTTTTCGATGGCGCGCGTGCGCAGATTGTTCGCCTCCGAGCCCGCCTGCGGCTCCGCTAGGCAAAACGCGCCGATGACCTCGCCGCTCGCCAGCTTCGGCAGCCATTCGGCTTTCTGCGCGTCCGTGCTGTAGCGGCGAGGATCGGGCCGCAGCCGACGGATCTGTGCACGTTCATCATCGTCGCGCAGGAAGCGCAGCCAGCTGCGATCTCTTCCATGGCGAGCGCGTAGGCCTTGTAGTCGCTGTAGGTGCCGCCGAGTCCGGGGCGGCACGATCATGCCCAGCAGGCCGAGCTCGCCCAACTGACGGACGACGGCATCGGGAATGGTGCCGTCCTTGTCCCACTGGCCCGCGTTGGGCGCGAGTGCTTCGATGGCAAACTCACGCGCGGCGTCGCGAATTATACGTTTGTTCTTCGGTGAAAAAAACTGTCGATCATGATTGAGCCTGTAGACTTGAGATGCGACAAGTCTAGGCAATCGCCCGACTTCAGCCGATGCCCCAAACGATCACGCTAACTGAGCCCTTTCGCCACCCGATGACAACCCTCTTATTAGAACGCGATTCCATCGCCGTCAGTCTCGTCGATGCCGCCTTGCGCTGCGCCGAGTCGCGCGACGTTGCCCGTCTTGCGATGCTGCACGCCGCTGGCATCGAGTCCGCCATGCTCAATTCGCCGCTGGCCCGCGTGTCGCCCGCGCAGTACGGCCGCCTGTGGCACGCCATCGCCGATGCGCTCGACGACGAATTCTTCAGCCAAGACCCGCATCCGATGCGGCGCGGCAGCTTCGTGCTGATGTGCCACGCGGTGCTGAGCGCACGGGACGGCGCGCAGGCGTTGACGCGCATCGTTGGCTTTATGCGGCTGGTGCTGGACGAGTTGTCGTTCGACGTCGACATGAACGATGAACGCGTGCGCATCTGGCTGACGGACAAGGAAGCCAGATGCAGATATTCACGTACGCGACCGCGTTCATTCTGGTCTACGGCTTGCTGTGCTGGCTGCTCGGGCGGCGCATTCCGGTGCTGGCAGCGCATCTGCACTGCGCGGAACCTGCCGAGAGCGACGAATACCGCCTGATGTTCTACAACGCGCTCAGCTTCGATCAGCCGCGCTCGTACGTCGATCTGTCGCCCGGAATGCGCGACGCTGCCGGTGGTGCAGACGGTGGCATCGCTGAAGACCTTTTTGCGCGATGCGCCCGCGAATTTCATCGTTAAGTACCGGAATCCGGATTCGCTGGCGGCGCGCGTGCGCAAGCGGCTGCGGGAGCGCGGCCCGAGGACTTGGCCGGATGCCGATGCCATTGCGGCGGCGCTGAACATGGGCGAAGCGACGCTGCGGCGGCGTCTGAAGCAGGAAGCTGACCTATCAGTCGATAAAGGACCCGCTGCGCCGCGATCTCGCCATCTCGCGCCTAGCGGACACGCCCGACACCATCCCGCAAATCGCCGATGCGCTCGGTTTCGCCAAGCCAGGTGCGTTCCGCAAGTGGACGGGCGTGCGGCCGGCGGATTACCGGCGGGCGCGTTGAACGAGCTTCGCACGCAAGCAGCGGGCCTGAATCGGTTTTGTTATATTGAGACGATCAGAAACCGCCATTGACACCATTACGGAGCGCAGATTATGATGAAAGTATGTCAGGAAGACCACACGCGAAGGAACCGAATCCGGTAGACGAAGAAGAGTTGCTGGATAAAACGCTGGATGAAACCTTTCCCGCCAGCGATCCGATCACCGTGCATCCCGAGCCGGGAAACAACGAGGAGCGCAAAGGCCAATAAGCGTCAGTCAGTGCAGATCGGCGTTGGAATCGTCCGAACTGGACAGCAGCGTCATCAGCTTTTTCCAAGTGTTGATGCAACAGCTTCACGTGCTTGTCGACCTGTTCTAGCCGGCCTGAGAGATCGGCCTTGGCGGCTTCGCTCATGCGGTCCGAGGCGAGCGGTTCATCGACTTTCGGCTGCATGGATTCGACTTGCAGCAGCCTGAGCTGCCGCTCCATGCGCCGCAAATCCTGCGAAAGCAATTTCCCGATTCTCGCGAAACAGCAATTCCTGCCGGTTCGCCTCGGCTTGCTTTGCTGCTGCGCCTGATCGGCAACGCGGCGCGTGGCTTCCGTCTGCGGCAGCAGCGGCTCCGGCCCGCACAAAACCGAACGCTTCGGCTGCCGATGCGCCGTGCCGCGGAAGATCGCCACCGGCACGTCCTCGTCGATGGCGTGCTGCACGTCCGGCGGAATCTCGCTGGCTTCGCGGCGTTCGTCCATCCAGTGCGGCGGCAGGTCCGTCACCAGCTCGATGCCGCGCACGAATTCCTCGTTGAAATCACGCTGACCGGCGACGATGAGCTTCACGAATGTCGCCGTCGGCGAGAAGTTCATCATGCGCGCGAGACGGCCCGCGCCGCCCGGCGTACCGCACAACATATTGAGGTTGGCGCGTCACGTCAGAAAAAGCGTTTCGTCGAAATCTTCCATCAGAAAGCTCCATGATTCAATTCGGCTTGCAAGGGTCCGTACTGCGTTCGTCGCAAGGGTGAAGTCGCGTTGCTTAAGAAATCCTTAGCCATGCGCGGCAGAGGGCAAAAAGAAATGGCTGAAACCGATCTGAAAAGCAAACGCAGGAATGGCCTAAGCCAATTCGCCCTGAACGCAAATTGCTAAGAGTTTCATAAGCATTCGGTCACTAAGCTTTCCCTGAAGAACACGAACCCTTTCCTTAGCGGAGGACGGATGCAGGACAAGAACGCAGTCGCGGCCAAGGTGCCGGAAGTGACACTCGGCTTCTGGCTCATCAAGGTCGCCGCTACGACGCTTGGCGAAACCGGCGGCGATGCCGTGTCGATGTCGATGAATCTCGGCTATCTGCTCAGCACCTTTATCTTCGCTGTCGTCTTTGTTGCGGCAGTCAGCGCGCAGATCAAGGCGCGTCACTTTCACCCTGCGCTTTACTGGATCACCATCGTCGCTACGACGACTGTCGGCACGACGATGGCCGACTTCGTGGATTGGTCATTGGGAATCAGCTACGCGAGCGGCAGTTCGATCCTGCTGGCGCTCTTGCTGATCTCGCTCGGCGTCTGGTACCGCACGATGGGCTCGGTGTCGATATCGACCGTCTCATTGCCGCGTGCGGAAATTTTCTACTGGGTGACGATCATGTTCTCGCAGACATTCGGCACGGCGCTCGGTGACTGGACCGCGGACAGTGCAGATTGCGGCTATACGGGTGCTGCGTTGATCTGCGGCAGACTGCTCGTGCTTATTGCCATCGCCTACTTCGCGACGAACACATTGCGCACGTTCCTCTTCTGGAGCGCGTTCATTCTCACCCGTCCCCTTCGCGCGGATTTTCTCGATAAACCCATTGCGCAAAGCGGACTCGAATTGAGCCGTTATGGTGCGTCGCTTGCGCTGGTGGCGTTCATTCTCGTATAACCATGGTGATGTTCAATCAGCGGCCCGCAAGGATCATGTATTGAACGCTCTTTTAATCAACTACACACTTAGCATATTCTTTCATTAACGCTCTTCGCTGAGAATAGTTCCCCTTAATTGATGCAAATGAAAATCCGACGTAGGATTCGACTCAAGCTATCCGGGGCATCGCTCAATCGAATCAAATGTGATATGAATAACTTGGTTAGGATTCCATTTCATATGAGCGCAGCGTCCGCGCTTGCCTGGACCGTTTTCTCAGGCAACGCGCTGGCCGCAGAGAGCGCTGACGTTGCGCCCGAAGCGAAAGAAGAGCAAACGAGCTTCTGGGCGCGCGACACCATGCTGGGCGACATGGACGGCATTCGTCCGTGGCTCGGTAAATATGGCGTGACGTTTCAACTGACGGAAACGAGCGCATATCTGGCGAACGTGCGCGGCGGTCTGGATCGCGGTGACGCGTATGATGGACTGACCACGGCAACGCTCAGCGTGGATACGGAGAAGGCTTTCGGTTTGCGCGGCGGGCAATTCAATATCAGCGCGCTGCAAATTCATGGCACGAATCTAAGCACGCGCAAGCTCGGTACGTTGGACACGGCAAGCGGTATCGAAGCGGAAAACACCAACGCCCGTGGGAACTGTGGTATCAGCAGTCGTTTCTGGATAAGCGTGTCGACGTGAAGGTCGGCCAGCAAAGCATCGACCAGGAATTCATTACCAGCCAATACTCGGCCACCTTCACCAATACGATGTTCGGCTGGCCCGCGCTGCCTTCTTATGACATGTCTTCGGGCGGTCCTGCCTATCCGCTTTCCGCGCTGGGCGTGCGAGTGCGAGGAGATATCACGTCCTCCATCACGGCACTTGCGGGTGTATTCGACGGCGATCCGCTTGGCAATAACCCGGACAATCTGCACGGCACCAACTTCAATCTCAACGGTACGCTGTGGATTGGCGAAGTGCAATATGCAATCAATCAGCCATCCGAAGAAGACAAGCCCGGCGCCAAAGACAACAAGCTGCCAGGCACGTACAAGCTCAGCGTCTGGTACAATAACAAACGTTTCGACAATCCGCGCTTCGACAATACCGGCCTATCGCTCGCGGACCTGACCAGTTCCGGCGTCGCGCAATCGCATCACGGCAACTACAGTTTCTATGCCGTGGCCGATCAGATGATCTGGCGGCCCGACCCCAACGAAGCGCGCAGCGTAGGCGTGTTTGCACGACTGATGGGCGCGCCGGGCGACCGCAATCTGGTCAGCTTCGCCGCGAACGCAGGCGTGGTCGTGAAAGCGCCGTTCAAGGGACGCGATAACGACAGCGTCGGCCTGGCGGTCATCTACATCAAGGTCGGCAATCATGTTCACGATGCCGATCTCGATTCGCGCGCCATCCTCATTCGCCTTATGGCGTGAGAACGCAGGAAACGACGCTCGAAGCGACCTATGTGTATCAGGTTACGCTATGGTGGACCGTGCAGGCCGATGCACAATACACTTTCAACGCAGGCGCAGGCCAGAATCCGAACGATCCGATCGCGCCGCTGCGCAACACGTTCGTCATCGGCGTATGCGCGAATCTCACGTTCTGATCAACCTACTCCATTGAACCAGATGAATTGCACTGGATTCGTCGAGTTGGATCGGAATACTTCCACTTCAGTGGGACAACCTGCTTGTTGTATTGACGGATGTAGCGCATGAGCTTCTTGTCGAGATCTTTGGTGCTGTTGAATATCCCGCGCGTGATGACGTCTCGCTGGATGCGGGCAAACCCGTTCTCGACCTGATTGAGCCA